>JAZRYQ010000066.1:0-23129 GCA_045600805.1 Candidatus Alloscillospira sp.
TATTTTCTCAACAGATAAACGCTTCTGTAAAACTGACGGCAAAGTCATTTTGACTTTGTCGTCAATCTGTTTAAAACTCGGGTTTTGTGCTGCGTCTGAACAGAATGCTTATGGCCTCATTCGCGTCTTTTCCGTTGTACAGGACATCATATACCGCCCTGCATATCGGAAGCTCGACGCCTGTTTTTTCGCTCATATTTACAAGGGCGCGGACCGTATAATACCCCTCGGCAAGACTTTCAAAATGCTCTCCTTTGATGAAGTTTTCTCCGAATTGCCTGTTATGACTGTGCTTTGAAAACACGGTCGCCTCATAATCGCCCAAATGACAAAGTCCGTATGCGGATATCTCATTTCCGCCGAGGACAGCGATCAGTCTTGCAATTTCTCTTGCTCCGCGCGACATCAGCGCGCCTTTGAGCGTTGAAAGCGCAAGTCCGTCAAGAAATCCCGCGGCTATGCCGATAACATTTTTCGCCGCTGCACCGATTTCATTTCCGACAATACCCGTTCCGATATAAAACCGGATAAGTTTGCTTGAAAATTTGTCAACAAGTCTGTTTTTCAGCGCAGCGTCTTCGCTGTCTATCACCATGCAGTTCGGTATGCCTTTTGTAAATTCCTGTACATGGCCCGGCCCGAGCCATACGGCGATCTTTGCATCGTTTCCAAGCTCCTGTCTGCACACTTCGGAAAGTCTGCACCCTGTTTCGATCTCGATTCCCTTCATGCAAAGTACGACGGGTACGGTTTTATTGAGCTTTTTCGATATCTCTCTGCATAGCGCCCGCAGTCCCTGTGAATTTACGGATATTACGACCGTCTCCGCTTCTTCCAGGCAATCAAGCTTATCCGTGAGCTTAATGCTTTCCGAAAGCGTTACATAATCGTTTGCTCTTGTCTGCAAAAAGCGTTTCATGTTTTCGGAGGTCGCGCGCCCGTACAGCGTCACCGCGTGACCTATGCGGTCTAAATACCACGCTATAAAGCTGCCCCAACGTCCGCAGCCTATAACAGTAATTTTCAATCATATCACCTCATGTTCCAGTAATTTCATACTAATTTTAGTATTATAATATCATATATGGTAAAATAAATGTTAAATTGTATAGATTTATTGAAAAATTTTCTGATTGCGTTAGAATTATACAGGGGATGATAAACAGTGGTCACCTTGATAAAAATTCTGATAACAGCCGCATTCGGATACTTTTTGGGCTCCGTAAATTTTGCGGTGGTAATAAGCAAATTCTTTCTGAAAAAAGACATCCGGGAGCTCGGCAGCAATAATGCCGGCAGCACGAATATGGCAAGAGTGTACGGCATGGATATGGGGCTGCTCACCTTGGTATTTGACACCATAAAAGCGATTTTGTCAATACTTCTCGGAAAAGCTCTTCTCGGTGACGCCGGATTTGCGCTCGGCGCGGTATCGAGCATGGCAGGGCACTGCTGGCCTGTTTACTTCAACTTCAGAGGCGGAAAAGGCGTTGCCGTCTGCGCGGGTATTGCGATCATGCTCGGCTGGAAATTTGTCGTATCCCTGATCGGACTTTTTCTTGTCATTTCACTTGTCACAAAATACGTTTCTCTCGGTTCCCTGATATCCGTTGCGCTGCTCCCCGCCGCACTGAGTATTTTCGGAGAATACTCCTGGTGGTACTACATAATGGCGCTCGTGATCACCGTGATCGTCTGGTATCTGCACAGGGGAAACATCAAACGCCTGATAAACGGTACGGAACGTAAATTCAAATCCGGTAAAAGAAATTAAAAAAATTAATATATAGGAGAGATGGAAAATGTGGACACTAAAAAAGGCGTATTACAGAACTTATCAGGCGATTTTCAACATCGGCGCACGCGTTCTTCCGTGGCGTAAACCCGAACGCGAGGAAACCCCGGGCTGTATTGCAAAAATTCCGGAATATCTTGCAAAATCCGGCGCGAAAAAGCCCATGGTCGTAACAGACCCCGGCCTCGTAAAAGCAGGTGTTGCCCCGGCAGTCACCGCCATTCTCGACAAGGCGGGCATCGCTTACGGGTATTATGACAGCGTCGCCCCGAATCCGACCGTCGATATGGTAAACGCAGTCAAAGAGCTGTATCTCAAAGAAAACTGTGACAGCTTCATCGCCATCGGCGGCGGCTCCTCCATGGACACGGCTAAGGCAGCCGCGGCAATTATCGTAAAGCCGAACAAAACGGTCAACCAGCTCGGCGGACTTTTGAAGGTCATGAAAAAGATCCCTCCGTTTATCGCCGTTCCGACAACGGCAGGTACCGGCAGCGAAACGACGATCGCGGCACTTATCACCGACCCGAAAACACAGCATAAATATGCCGTCATGGATCTCTGCCTTATCCCGAAGTACGCTATGCTTGACGCAAACCTCACGCTCGGTCTTCCTCCTCACATCACGTCAACAACCGGTATGGACGCTCTGACGCACGCTGTTGAAGCTTACGTCTGCTGGACATACAATACGAAAGAGAGCCTTCAGTTTGCCGAAGAAGCGACAAAGCTTATTTTTGAAAACCTCGAAAAGGCATACAACAACGGTCAGGATGCCGAAGCCCGTCAGAACATGATGATCGCGTCCTTCAAGGCCGGCTTTGCATTCACAAGAGCGGGCGTCGGCAACGTACACGCCATCGCGCACACGCTCGGCGGCATTTACAACACAGCGCACGGTCTTGCCAACGCCGTCATTCTCCCGGTCATTCTGGAAGACTACGGCGAGGCTGTATATCCGAAGCTTGCAAGACTTGCCGAGATAGCCGGCGTTAAAACAGACGGCACAGAAGCCGAAAAAGCAAAAGCGTTCATTCAGGAAATCTATGATATGAACAAGCGCATGAACATTCCCGACGGATTTGACTTCATAAAGGAAGAGGACATCCCGAGAATGACAAAATGGGCATATGCGGAAGCAAACCCGATCTATCCCGTTCCCGTTCTTTTCAACGAGGAGCACTTTGCGTCTGTTATCCGCAAGATCATGAAATAAATCGACAAAGACCGACGTTTGATTATTCTTCGTCGGTCTTTGATAAATACAATAAAGGATGATATTATGGCTTTTTATATAACAGAAAAATGTGTGGGCTGCACGGTATGCGCGTCGCTCTGTCCGGTTTATGCGATCAGCGGTGAAAAGGGCGCCCGCCATGAGATCAACGCAGCGCGGTGTGTTGAATGCGGCGTCTGCGGCAAAGCCTGTCCCAAAGGCGCCGTGAATGACGCTTCCGGCAAAGAGGCTGTGTCTGTTCCGAGAAGCGCGTGGAAAAAGCCCGTGTTTGACACGGAGCTTTGCTCTGCGTGTTCGCTCTGCGTCAATATCTGCCGCGCCGGTGCTCTGAAAGTGTCCGTTCCGGAATTTCAGGGCGATATAAGCGCGCATGCGTATCTTGAAAACCCGAAAAAATGTGTCGGCTGCGGTCTTTGTGAAAAAGTCTGCCCGCTCGGCGTCATTACATGCAAGGAGGTATGACCATGCTGCCGTTATATGCAAAAATCGACCTCACGGCAAAAACCGTTGAAGATTTTCCGATTTCGGAAGAATATCTTTTGAAATACGTCGGCGGGAAATGCCTCGGCGCAAGACTGCTTTATGATTTGCAGAAAGCAGGCGTTGACGCGCTTTCTCCCGAAGCGATATTCATCGTCAATACAAGCCCGTTGAACGGAACGGGCTCGCCCTCGTCAAGCCGATTCAATATGACCTTCAAAAACGTCATGACAGGCGGTATCGCCTCGTCAAACTGCGGCGGTCAGTTCGGCGTAATGATGAAAAAAGCAGGGTATGACGGACTTATCATAACCGGCAGGGCGCAGACGCCGACAACGATCGAAATACTGGACGGGAATATCACCTTCCAAGACGCAAGCGACCTTTGGGGACTTGACTGCGAAGAAACACAGACGCATTTTCCGGCGCATTACGGAAAGCTCGTCATCGGTACGGCAGGCGAAAATCTTGTCAGATATGCCGCGGCGGCATCCGGCGAGAGAATGGGCGGCCGATGCGGCTGCGGCGCTGTCATGGGCAGCAAAAATCTCAAAGCCGTCACCGCATACGGCACAAAAACACCCGAAATCGCAAATCCCGTGAAATTTAAGAAATTCCTCAAAAAATGGATAAAATTTATCAAAAATCATCCGATGACCGGTGATTCTCTTCCTCATTACGGAAGCGCGGGACTTGTTACAAAGGCTAATGCAACGAACGCTTTGCCGACGCACAATTTCAAATACGGTCATTATGAAAAAGCGGACGCGATTTCCGGCGAAACGCTCGCGGAAACACGTCTTACGCGAAACAGCGGCTGCATAAGCTGCCCTATCCGATGTGAGCGCCGCGTTATGGTTGACGGACGCGATGTAAAGGGGCCCGAATATGAAACGCTCGGCCTTTTCGGTGCAAATATCGACGCGGATAACATGGATGTCATTTTGAAGCTCAACTGCGTCTGTGACGATCTCGGGCTTGATACGATCTCTCTTGCGTCTACGATCGCTTTTGCCATGGAGCTCAAAGAGCGCGGCATGGCCGACTTCGGCGTTGAATTCGGAAAAACCGACAATCTTGTCGAAGTCGTAACGAAAATCGCGCACAGAGAAGGTATATATTCCGAGCTTGCCAACGGCTCAAAATGGATGAGTGAAAAATACGGCGGCAAAGAATTTGCGATGCACGCCAAAGGACTTGAAATGGCGTCATATGAGCCGAGGCGAAGCGTCGGTATGGGCCTCGGTTACGCGACCTCGAACCGCGGCGGCTGTCATTTGAACGGCGGTTATCTTGCGCTTTTGGAATCCGTCGGCGTTCTTTCCACGGACCCGCTTGCGCCGAACAGCAAAGCGGAGCTTTCCGTATTCCTCCAGGATGCGCTGGAAGCCGTTTCCTCAACGGGGAGCTGTCTTTTCTCCGCGCAGACCTTTGTTCCCGCCATCTTTTTCAAACTCGGGCCGAACCACTGGTTTACGAAAACGGTCGGCAAAATCGCCACGCACGCCGGCGGCGCCGTCAATCTGATGCTCAAAGCCACAAATCTTATCTGCTTCAACGCACTGTTTTTGCTTCCGCACGCCGAGAGCCTTTCCCTTGTAACGGGAAAGAGATATCATACCGGCAGATTTATCGACCTCGGAGAGCGAAGCTTCAATCTCGAGCGCATGTACAACATCCGCGAGGGCTTCACAGCAAAAGACGATACGCTTCCCGACAGATTGCTGAAAACGCCGCAGGACCCGAACAATCCGAAAACCGTTGTGCCGCTTGACAAAATGCTCCCGAAATACTACAAGACGCGCGGCTGGGACGAAAACGGTGTTCCTACCGAGAAAAAGCTCAGAAAGCTGGGCATTCTATGATACTTCTCAGATACCGCGGAGATTTACAGAAGCTTACAGGCAAAGACCGCGACGAAATTGATGCCATGACTGTTGCCGATGTTCTGAAATTTATCAGAATATCCTACGGAAAAGACGCGTACAAACGCGCCGCGGCCATGCTCATCGCCGTAAACGGCGTCAGTATTTTACTTCTGAACGGAAAAGGCACAAAGCTTTCCGACTCCGACACTGTATCATTTCTTCCGGTATGCGGCGGAGGATAAGCTCCATTCGATTTCATGTCCTTTTATCTGGATTACGTTTGACCGGTATACAAAAATGAATGTAATGAAAGAAACCGAAAAATCACACAGCCGCTTTTCAAAAGCTTATTTCAGCTTTTCAGGCAAGCACCCGATTGCACACTGTATCATCGTCGCGATCATCATCAACATGATCATCGAGATTGCGGGGAGACACTCTTTTATATCATTTATAAACAGTGTTGTTTCCTCGCCGTTTCCGGCATTTTACAGTGTCGTGATAATTACGCTCACTTTATGCGTATCTCTGCTGTTTAAAAAACGGTATTTTGTTTTCTGGCTCATTGCGATCCTTTGGGCATCCATCGGCATAGCAAACGGCATTATACTCATGTACCGCGTAACACCGCTCACGGGTATAGATTTCTCTCTTTTATGGTCTGTTTTCGGTATAATCGGCATGTATTTCAAAATCTGGCAGATCATCCTCATGCTTATCGGCATTGCGGCAATACTTGTCATTTTCGTTCTGCTTGCGCTCAAAACGCCGAAAACGCGCGTCGTTCTGAAAAAAGCCGCGCTCAATATAGCGGTATTGATTTTAATAACCGCCGCGATGACGTTTGTCGGCATCCGAACAGGGCAGCTTGCACAGAATTTCAAAAACCTCGCGGACGCTTACCGCGATTACGGATTTGTGTACTGCTTCACGCGGTCCATAATCGACAAGGGAATCGACCGCCCGACAGCGTACAAGGAGACCATTTCCCGTGTTTCAAAATACATAACGCCCGATGACGCGTCAGACGCCGCGGAGGAAGCTCCCGCCGGCAGCGCCTCAAAAGCAACGCCGAACATCGTGATGATCCAGCTTGAATCCTTTTTTGACCCGTATCAGATGACCGATTATGCTCTCTCCCGCGATCCGATACCGAATTTCAGAGCTTTGCTTGAAAGCTGCCCATCCGGTACGCTCACGGTACCCGTTGTCGGCGCCGGGACGGTCAACACCGAGTTTGAAGTGCTCACCGGTATGAGCCTTGACTTTTTCGGGACGTGTGAATATCCGTACCAGACAGTTCTGCGCGATACGGCAACGGAAAGCATCTGTACGGATTTGGCCGCAAACGGCTATATTTCTCACGCCATGCACAACAACACCGGCACATTTTATGACAGGCATATCGTCTATTCGTATCTCGGGTTTGATTCCTTTACGCCGCTTGAATATATGACGGACAAAGAAGTCAACAGTATCGGCTGGGCAAAGGACATGATGCTGAAAGATGAAATACTCAAAGCACTGGAAAGCGACGACGAACGTGATTTCGTCTTTGCCGTGTCCGTTCAGCCGCACGGAAAATATCCGCGTGACGATCCGGAAACAAAAAGAGCCATCACCGTTTCGGGCGGAGAAAATCAGGGCGTAACAAACGCCGTCGAATATTATGTCAACGAAATTGCCGAGGTCGACGAGTTTATCGGCGAGCTTGTCAACACATTTTCGGATTATCCAGAGCCTGTGATGCTTGTTCTATATGGAGATCATCTTCCGGCGCTTGAAATCGAAAACAGCGATTTGCGCGAGCATGACATTTTCAAGACCGAGTATGTTATATGGAACAATTTCGGTCTTGAAGCGGAAAGCGCGGATTTAAATTCCTATCAGCTTTCTGCGCGGATTTTTGAGCTTCTCGGCCTGGATAGCGGTCCTGTCATCACGCTCCACAATTCCTGCAAAAACGACAGCGATTATTCCGAAAAGCTCGAAGCGCTTGAATATGACATGCTTTACGGAGAGTACAGCATTTTCGGCGGAGAAAACCCGTATCTGCCATCGGAAATGCGCTTCGGAACAGAGGATATACAGATAGCCGCTGTGTCAGACAATAACGGTGAGCTGCTCGTGACCGGCAAAGCCTTTACGGAATACAGTCAGGTTTATATCAACGACAAAAAATGTGAAACCGAATACATAGATCAGAATACACTGCTCGTCTGCGATACCGCGTTTTCAGACGGGGACACACTTGATGTCCGCCAGATTGCGGATGACACTACGGTATTCGGCATATATAAATACTGATCGACTGCAAAATCCAGCGGACTTTGCAGTCGATTGCTTTTATTTATTTTTCAGAAGCAACGATTCAAGCCGTTTATACAACAGGAATGTGACGATTGAAACGATAACGCCTTTTAAAATATTGAACGGCACCACAGCAAACAGCACAAGCGTCGATACGCTGTTTATGGCTCCGTTTACCTCTGTCCCCATCGCTACGATCGCTTCAAGCGGCATCCCGAACAGCGAGGCAAATTTCGGCAGCAGATACACAGCGTTGAATATGCTTCCGAATACAGACATAACAGCCGTTCCCGTGACCATACCCCATATTGCCGTCTTTTTTGATTTTTTCACATAGTAAATGATCGACGCCGGCAGCACGAATGAGCACCCGACAACAAAATTCGCAAATTCCCCGACAAATGCAGTGGAAGTGCTTTTAAGCAGCAGCTTGATAAGTATTTTCAAAAACTCGCATATCACGCCCGCGACCGGTCCCATATAAAACGAGCACAGCAGTACAGGTATTTCCGAAAGGTCGAGCTTATAAAAACCGGGCGCAAAAAACAGCGGTATTTCAAAAAGCATCAGGATCCCTGCGAAAGCAGAAAACATCGCAACGAATACGATATATTTCGCGCCTTTTCGCTTCGGCAATGCTTTACAGATAAATTTCTGCGCAAGCAGGGCAATCACTGCGAGCGCGGCGGTTATCAGCACGCAGACAAGCAGAAAACTCAGATTATCGGCTGCGGTTTCGATGAGTGATTTCATTTTTTCCTCCTATATAAAAACACCTGAAGACACATCTTCAGGTGCTGAAAAACGATTTTGCTCGTCTTCTTCCATCCAGACTTTCACTGTCGGTATTGGAGTTACACCAATTCAGCATTACGCTTGCGGACTTTACCGCCGATCGGGAATTGCACCCTGCCCTGAAGACATATATTTTAACTTTCATCATTATATTACACTTTATTTTCTATTGCAACTCTTTTTTTGACAAATCCGCTTTCTGCGTATACAATAGCAGTACAGAGGTGAGCGCATTGAATCTTCAACGACATCCGAAAGAAAATACGTGCTGTTTTACAGGTTACCGTCCGAACAAGCTTCCGTGGGGCTCAAACGAAGCCGACGAACGGTGCATCGCGCTGAAAACAAAGCTGTACGATATCATCGACGCATTGTACACAGCGGGAATACGCCATTTTATCTGCGGCATGGCGCAGGGCGCAGACACATATTTCTGCGAACAGGCTTTGAAGTTCAGAGCGGAGCACGATGATATTACGGTCGAGGCGGCCATTCCGTGTGAAGAGCAGGCGTCAAAATGGTCACGCAGCGCAAAAGAGCGATATGACAGGCTGATCGCGGAATGCGACTATGAAACGCTCATCAGCAAAAAATACACACCCGACTGTATGCTGCGCAGGAATAATTACATGGTCGAATGTTCGTCCGTTCTCGTCGCCGTATATGACGGAAAATTCGGCGGCACCATGCAGACTGTCCGGCAGGCGCAAAAGCAGGAGATTGAAATAATACAGATCATGCCGTGAATTACAGGAATTTCACCCCGAGAACGACAATACCGAGCGCTATCAGAATAACGCCCGTTACACGATTCAGCGTTTTTGTTTTCACTTTATTGGCAATGACCGCCGCGATCCTCGCCCAGACGAGCGTGAACAAAACGCAGAACAGAAGCGTCTGCCAATCAGGATAATCGCCGATCGCAAAATGACTTAATGCACCCGTCAGCGCCGTGAAGGTCATAACGAAAACGCTTGTTCCGACGGCGCATTTCAGCTCATAGCCTAAAAACGATGTCAGCACTAAAAGCATCATCATGCCGCCGCCCGCGCCGAAAAATCCGCATATCAAACCGATGACTGTTCCGCCCAGTATTGAATTTACAATTCTCTTTTTCTGCGGGATGCTTTCCTGTACCTCTTTTGTCGTCATGACAGGCTTGATGATAAATCTGATCCCGAGCAGCATCGTCATAATAACAGAAGAGCTGCCCATCGCGTTATTTGACATATGGCTTGCCGCATAGCTGCCCACAAGCGTGAACAGCAGTACGAACAGCATCATGATGATTCCGTTTTTTATGTCGATATGCTTGTTTTTCTTGTATGTATAAGCGCTTACGGCGCTTGCCAATACATCACTTGCAAGACCTACTCCGACGGCTGTATAAGCCGGAAAGCCAAGGAACGTAATGAGCATGGGGCTGATAACGGCAGCGGCGCTCATGCCGGCAAAGCCCGTTCCTATCCCCGCTCCCGCACCGGCGAGAAAACAAATCAGTATTTTTTTAAATAAGCTCATTGATTTTTCTTCCTCCCGTTCCGATGCTGTATTATACTGTCTGCCGTTTTCTTGCAGCGTACAGATTATAATAACATTTTTCTTATCTTATTGCAACAATAATATGTTTCCTGTATATTTTTGATTCCTCTTACGGCTTGAAAGTTCTGAAAATATATTGTATATTTAATCTATGATATTTATTAAACGGAGGCTTTACAATGAGTATTACAAGAAGAGAAAACATTATAAAAGCGTATAAGCATGAGGTCCCGTATTTCATCCCGTCATTTTCGGATGTTGACTTCTGCATCCCGTCCGTGCTGGAAGAAGGACCTACCTGCATCGGCTCGTCAAAAGACGGCTGGGGCGTAACATGGCTTCTTTTGGAAGGTCAGCCGGGTCCTATTCAGGATGAAAAAGTACCTTTCGTGCTTCCCGACGTCACAGAATGGCGCGATGTCGTTCATTTCCCGGATATTTCGACCTATGACTGGGAAGGCTGCGCAAAAAAAGACACCGAAAACTGGGACAGAGAAAACAGAATTTCAAATGTCGTTCTTGTAAACGGCCTGTGGGAGCGTTTTTACGCACTGTGCGGATTTGAAAACGCACTCTGCAACCTGCTCATTGAGCCGGAAGAATCCGCCGCTCTTCTTGATGCGATCGCAGAACACAAAATCGGTTACATGACATACATAAAGAAATACTATAACCCCGATAAGATCCAGATGCACGATGACTACGGAACAGAGAAAAACCTGTTCATGTCCATTGATACATGGCGCGATATTATAAAGCCGAGTCTGAAAAAGGTCGTTGACGCATGTCACGATCTCGGCATGATGTATGAGCACCATAGCTGCGGTCATATCGCTCCGCTCATGGACGATTTCATTGAGCTCGGTATCGACGCATGGAACCCCTGCCAGTACACAAACAATCCTGACAGACTGTTTGAAAAATACGCAGGCAAGATCACATTCGTCGGCGCGTTCAATGACCGTATGCACGTTGACCCCTCTGCAACGCCCGAAGACAACAAGCGTGCCATCGACCATTCCATTGAGACCTATGGACCTATCGGAAGCTGGGTGCCGATGCCGAGTGTCGGCGAGGAATACCTTGAATACTGCAATGACAAGATTTTTGAATTCAACAAACCGCGTTACGACGCGCTCGGTCTTACCGGCAAGCTTTTTGAAAAGCCGGCACTTTCCAACAATATCAGATATACAAACGCAGAGGATATGAAAAAATAAAGCAGACTTTCGCCATCGGCAAACCATTGCCGATGGCGATTTTTGCGTAAAACATTAATTTTATGTAACAATATGCGGCTTTACTGGACAAACTTGATTCATATATGCTATAATTGTAAATCAAAATGCAAAGGAGAGAGCATTTTTGGGAAAGCTGATAGCTTTTGAGGGAATTGACGGCAGCGGAAAATCCACGCAGGCGCGTTTGACGCGTGAAAAGCTTTCTGCACTCGGTATTGATTTTAAATCCGTCACGTTTCCGCGTTACGACAATCCCTCGGCAACACTGATCAAAATGTACCTCGGCGGTGAATTCGGCTCAAAGCCCGGTGATGTAAACCCTTACGCTTCGTCCTGCTTTTACGCCGTGGACAGATACGCCTCTTTCACGCAGGACTGGCGCGAGCATTACGAAAACGGCGGTCTGATAATTGCCGACAGATATACAACGAGCAACGCCATCCATCAGGGGGCAAAATTCCCGAAAGAACAGCGGACTGAATTTTTCAGATGGCTGTACAATTTCGAATTTGACCTTATGGGGCTTCCGAAGCCCGATGCTGTGATTTATATGGACACCTCGCTCGAGCTTGCCGAAGCGCGCATCATCTCCCGCGCCGCCGGCTCACAGACCGACATACACGAAAGAGATTTTTCATATCTTGAACTGTGCCATGCGTGCGGCGCTCAGGCGGCGGCGGAATACGGCTGGATCAGCGTAAAATCACACAAGGACGGCGCAGAGCGCTCCGTTGAAGATGTAAACGACGAAATTTTCGGTATAATAAAGGATATACTTTCACTATGATGGAAAATAAAAAAGCTTTCCGTGATTCCGTGCTCGATAAAATTTCCGCTCTTTCCGATGAATACATCCGCGAAAGCAATGACGGCATTTTCAGGAATTTTTTATCGCTGAGCGAATATAAAAATGCGGCGACGATATTTGCCTATATCAGCGAAAAACGTGAACCGGACACGGTGAAGATAATCCATGCCGCGCTGTCCTCCGGTAAGCGTGTTGCGCTTCCTGTCAGTCTTCCCGGCGGCATCATGGAGCCCCGTCTTATCGCTGACCTTGACGAGCTTGTCCCAGGACGCTTCGGCATACCGGCTCCGCCGGATTCCGCCCCGCTTGTTTTACGCGACGAGATCGACATGATCATCGTTCCCGCCGTTACGTTTGATGCAAACGGTTACCGTCTCGGGCGCGGCGGCGGATATTATGACAGATTTCTTGCCGGATCCGCGGCTTTTTCCGTCGGTCTCGGAAGGCAGCGGCTTATTATGCCCGTACCGCTGGAAAGTCACGATATGAATGTAAACTGTCTGATAACAGAATCCGCCGTATATAAATTTTAAGGCGGGAGCCGAAGCCCCCGCCCGCATATTCTGATTATTCCTCAGCAACCGCAGCCGCAGTTTGAATTGCAATTGTTGTCGCAGCCGCAGCCGCAACCGCCCCAGCCTGTATTGTTTCCGCATCCGAAGAGGATAATAAGAATAAGTATGATCCAAAGTGAAGAATTGTTATTGCACATATATGCTGCTCCATTCCGCCGCGGCGCTGCGGCACACTTCTTACTTCCCGCGCCTTGAATTTGGAAGTTCCGGCGGATTCCCGCCGTCTGAGATATACTATGAGGCATAGGCTTGAATTGTTACATTAATTGATTTAGGAGAAACGCAATGTCTGATAAAAATGATTTTTGGTCTGATTTCCTTAATAATGAGGTTGACGAAACCGGCAATTCCGATGATACAAGGATCGTTCCGGATGTCGGCAGCACACCTTTAAAACAGGAATTTCAGATACCTGCCGCCGATTCCGATTCTATGGATGACGCCACCAGATTTTTTGACGGTTACGGGCTTGACAAGGATGACACAGGCCCCAAAGCCTTCAAAATCAATTTTGACTTTGATAATGAGTACAAAGAAGTAAACGCGCCGCGTCCGCTTGAGCGCAGAAAAGAGCGCCGCACAGGATGTGTCGGAGGAATTCTTTATGGTGTGTTTATCATATGCATCAGTCTCATTCTCGGCTCATTTCTGTGGATGGCGGCCGTCGATGTTCTTGCACTCGGCAAACCCGACAGCGAGATAATCCTCAAGATCCCCGAATCCGCGTTTTACGAGGGCGAGATCGACGTTGAAGACGACGAAGGCAACGTGATCGGCAAAGAAAAAGCCACACTTGCGGATATTGACCAGATTTCCGATATCATGTATGACAACGGTCTTATCCGCTATAAATGGCTGTTTAAGCTCTTCTGCAAATTTTCCCACGCGAGCACGAAAATCGGTGAGGGCACCTATACGCTGAACACAAAGTTTGACTACCGCGCACTCGTTTACGGTACAACGCCCGGAAGCGCCCAGCTTGTCGAGGTCTCGGTCATGATACCGGAGGGCTACACGCTGAAGCAGATTTTCGCAAAGCTTGAAGAAAACGAAGTATGTACGCAGGATGAGCTTTGGGAAGCGGCAAAAACCTACGCTTTTGAAAACGATTTTGATTTTCTTGACAGCATTCCCGCAAGAGGAGACCAATACCGTCTGGAAGGATATCTTTTCCCGGACACATATTATTTCTATATGAATGACGATCCCGTCCGCGTCATCAAGAAATTCCTTTCCAACTTTGAAAATAAATTCGGCGAAGTTTATATTGAGCGCGCGCAGGAGCTCGGGTATTCCATTCACGATATCGTTATCATCGCTTCTATGATAGAGCGCGAAGCATCCAGCTATGAGGGTGAACGCGACCTTATCGCATCTGTCATTTACAACCGTATCAACAGCTCGAATTTCTATTGTCTGCAAATCGACGCGACGATCATTTACGGTATGGACAGGAACGGTGACGCAGGGCAGAAATTATCCACAGAATATGAATCCCCGTACAACACCTACCAGAACGGAGGACTGCCTCCCGGACCTATCGCAAACCCCGGCGAAGCTTCCATCCGCGGCGCTCTTTATCCGGAAAGCACGAGCTATTATTACTATGCTCTTCACAAAGACGAGGGAGCCGGAACATGGCATGAATTCTTCACAAATTATGATTCATTCCTGCGCTTTGTAAACAGTGACAGCTATGGCGGATAAATACATTGAGCTGCTGTCACCGGCAGGTGACATGGAAAAACTCATCATGGCAATCAAATACGGCGCTGATGCCGTGTATCTTGCGGGCAATATGTTCGGTATGCGCTCCGCCGCAGGCAATTTTGACCGCGATGGGCTGAAACAAGCCGCCGCGCTTTGCCATGAAAACGGCGTAAAGATGCACGTTACCTGCAACACCGTACCGCGAAATGACGAGGTTTCGCTCCTTCCCGGGTATCTTGAATATTTGCAGGATATCGGGACAGACGCGCTGATAATCGCGGATGTCGGCGTTATGGCGCTTGCCGCAAAATATGCCCCGAAGGTAGACCGTCATGTCAGTACGCAGGCGGGTGTTGCAAATTATATCACCGCGCAGACGCTGTATGATATGGGCGCGAAGCGCGTTGTGCTCGCGCGCGAGCTCACGCTGGAAGAGATCGCAGAGCTCCGTGCAAAAACGCCGCGTGAGCTTGAAATCGAATGTTTTGTTCACGGCGCGATGTGCGTTTCGTTTTCCGGAAGATGTCTTTTGTCAAATTACATAGTCGGGCGTGACGCAAACCGTGGCGCGTGTGCGCAGCCGTGCAGATGGAAATACCATCTTGTCGAGGAAAAGCGGCCGAACGATTACTTTGAAATAACCGAGGACGGCGGCACATTTATCATGAACTCCAAGGATCTGCGCATGATCGAGCATATTCCCGAGCTCATGGATGCCGGAATCGACAGTCTGAAAATCGAAGGCCGCGCCAAATCGTCCTATTATGCCGCCGCCGCGACAAATGCGTACCGTCACGCTCTTGACGCAGCGCTCAAAGGGGAGGCGCTTGACGAAATCTGGCTTGAGGAAACGGAGCTTATCAGTCACCGGCAGTACGCGACGGGCTTTTTCTATGACAAAAACGGCCCCGGGCAGTATTACGGCTCCAATATGTATTTTTCCGGCTGCGATGTCTGCGCATATCTTGAAAGCTGTGACGATGATTTGACAGGTCATTTCACGCAGCGAAACAAATTCTGCGAGGGAGACACGGTAAGTCTGCTCATTCCGCACGAAAAACCGATCACGTTCACGGCGCACGGTATGAAAAACGCGGACGGCGAGGATATTTCAGCAACGCCGCACCCGATGATGGAATTTACGATGCCGATACCCGTAAAAGCGCCGAAATATTCTATCCTCAGAAAAATAAAATAAAAAGAGGTCATATCATGGCTGTACGTTTAAACGAAGACGCCGGGCTTGTGGCGCAGATCCGCGAGGGCTTGAAGGCAAAGGGCGGATACTGCCCCTGCCGCGTCGGAAAAGAAGAAAAATACAAATGCATGTGCGAAGAATTCAGAAATCAGATCGCGGACCCTGATTTTGAGGGCTATTGTCACTGTATGCTGTATTATAAGGAAAAATAAAACGCGCCGGCAAAGCCAATTTGACTTTGCCGGCGATGCTTTAGTTTTTGAGTTGTTTTCTTCTTGCGAGATTCAATGTACCCTCGTTCATCTCGTCGAGCTTTCCGAGCGTCTTGGAAAGGCCGAACGCGACGCACATTTCGGCGTTTTCCGCGATCCTCGTCGGTATATGCGTGGTACTCTCGATAAGCTTGTCAAAGCCCCAAAGCTGGCTTCCGGCACCCGTGAGTACGATTCCGTTTTTGGAAATATCGGCGACAAGCTCCGGCGGCGTGACCTCAAGAATATGTGTCACGGCGTCGGTTATTTTATTGGAAACCTCTTCAAACGCTTCGAGCATTTCGGTGGATGACACAGTCGCAACTCTCGGAAGGCCCGTCACAAGACATCTGCCCTTGACCTCAACGGCTATCGTTTCATGTCTCGGATAGACACAGCATATCTGCCGCTTCAGCTCCTCCGCCGTCGTATCTCCGATAAGTACGTTATGCTTTCTGCGGATATATTTGATTATCGCCTCGTTAAAGGCATCTCCCGCGATTTCTATGGAGTCTGACTCGACGATCCCGTCAAGCGACAATACGGCGATATCGGTCGTTCCGCCGCCGATATCTATGACCATATGTCCGTCTGGATCGGTAAGATCGATTCCTGCGCCTATGGCAGCGGCAAGCGGCGCTTCCATAAGATACACCTTTCTCGCGCCTGCTTCCATTCCCGCGTCTATGACGGCGCGCTCTTCGACCTCGGTTATATTGGACGGAACAGAAATCAGTATACGCGGCTTCAAAAGGCTGAAGGAGGTGACCTTTTTCACAAGCTCTTTGAGCATACGCTCTGTCATTCCGTAATCGGATATTACGCCAGATCTTATCGGCTGGATAGCGACAATGTTTCCCGGTGTTCTTCCGAGCATACGCTGTGCCGCCATACCGATTTTCAGCAGACGTCCCGTGCTTTTATCCATCGCCACGACCGATGGTTCTCTTAAAATCACGCCTTTGTTTTTTGTTGCAAGCAGAACTGTTGTTGTTCCGAGGTCAATTGCCAGATCACGGCCGAATAACATCATATTGTTTACCCCATTTATCCGTATATTTAAATTATGCTCAAAAATTCACCTGTTTAATAAATACGCTATTCCATATTTGCAAGCCTGTACCGCAGTCCGCTGTATCTGCGCTGTCTGCGGTCATTTTCGACCATCGCCGACACGACATTGTCATCCCCGACGATGACAAGCAGCTTCTTCGCGCGCGTGACCGCCGTATAAAGCACACTTCTTGCAAGAAGCTGCGGCGCTCCCGCGCAAAGCACAAGCACGACCGCGTTATATTCGCTTCCCTGCGATTTATGTACGGTCATCGCATAAGCAGGTTCAAGCTCTCCGAGCTGCTCATAAAGATAGTCAACGCGCTTATCGTCATAATCCACCGTAACGGTTTCATGCTGATAGTCTATCGCGATTATTTTTCCTATGTCTCCGTTGAAAACGCCCATACCCGCCGTGCGTCCGTCAGGAGTTTTCCACATTATATCATAATTATTTCGAATTTGCATCACTTTATCTCCCTCTCGGTAGATAAAATTGCCGTATTCTTTTTCTTTTTTTCCTTCCTTTGCCGGATTGAGTACATTCTGGAGCGCTTTGTTCAGATTTTCCGTTCCCGTTTCGTATTTTCTTGTCGGCGTTAACACCTGAATGTCATCACGTGAAAATCCCATTTTATCCGGCAGTCTTTCAGCGCAAAGCGACAAAACCGTTTCGGCTGCTCTGTCACTTTCACATCTGCGCAGGAAAAAGAAGTCTCCGCCCGAATTTTTCAGCTCCGGAATTTTGCCGCTGTTTATCTGATGCGCCGAGCGCACGATCTTGCTTTCCTGCGCCTGTCTGAAAATCTCGGTCAGCTTCACGGTGCATATTTTTTCCGAGCGTATAATGTCGGAAAATACGTTTCCGGGGCCGACAGACGGGAGCTGATTCGCGTCTCCGACAAGGACAAGTCTGCATCCCGGCTTTAACGCACGCATCAGACTGTCCATTAAATTAATATCTATCATGGACGCCTCGTCAACGATCACGGCGTCGGCATCGAGCGGGTCTGCTTCATCATGCTCGAAAACGAGCTTGTCGTCACCTGATACCATTGCCCCCAAAAGCCTGTGGATCGTCGCCGCGTCGCGCAGGCACACCTCGCTCATTCGCTTTGCGGCTCTGCCTGTCGGCGCACAAAGCGCTGTTTTAAGCTGCATGATATCAAATAATGTGAGTATCGCCCTTACCGACGTGGTTTTTCCCGTTCCCGGGCCGCCGGTCAAAACAAGCACTCTGTTGGACGCGGCAAGCTCTACCGCTCTGCGCTGCCCTTCCGAATATACAACGCCCTGCTGCTCCTGTACTTTCTCGATAAGCGTTTCGGCATCCGAATAAGCAAAAGACGTATTTCTCGCCATATCGCTCAGAATTTCAGCCGTATTTTTTTCGGCCTCGTAAATTTCCGCAAGATAACAGGCGTCAAGACCTGCTATGCCGTCCTCAATGATATAGCCACCCTCACAAAGAGCGCTGACGCTTTCCTCGATGATTTCCGTGCCCGCTCCGATAAGCTTATCTGTTGCGTCCACGAGCTTTTTATGCGGCAGGAAAGTATGGCCGTTATTGAGATTATGCGAAAGCTCAAATAAAATCGCTGCTTCCACGCGCTCCGGGCAGTCTCCCTCAAAGCCGATCTGAAGCGCCATGGCGTCCGCTTCAAAGAATTCCGCGCCGTACATCGTGAGAATATACGGATTGTTTTTTACGGCGTCTATCGCGTCATCCCCGAATGCTCTGTACAGCCCGAGCGCGACAGCCGGAATGATCGAATAAGCGGATAGATATTCCATCAGCCTTCTCAGGCTGATCTGTCTTCTGAACATGTTTCCTATTTCTCTTGCGCGTTTTTCACTTATTCCGCGGATTTCCGCAAGGCGCTCCGGAGAATTTTCGATGATATTCAATGTGTCATCACCGAACATATCCACAATTTCCTTAGCTTTAGCCGGGCCGATATATTTGATCGCGCCCGTTGCAAGATATCTGAATATCGCATTTGCCCCCTCGGGCATACGGCGCTGAGCAAGCTCTGCCTTAAACTGCTCCCCGTATGACGTATGCGTCGTCCATGTTCCCTGCAAAACAAGCTCTTCTCCGACGGCCGCGCCCGGCATACAGCCGACAGCGGTCACAAGCCCGTCCTCGGTTTCCAAACGCAGAACTGTATATCCGTTTTCGGCATTCTGAAAAATCACCGTCACCACAGTTCCGTAAATTTCGGTTCGGTTCTGCCCGTCCATTCATTCACCACGCTTTCAGCTTTCTCCGCGAAGCTTGATTATCCTGTCACGAAGCTCGGCAGCAAGCTCAAATTCAAGCATTTTCGCCGCTTCGCGCATCTGTTTTTCAAGCTTTGCTATCGCTTCTTCACGCTCTTTCTTCGTCATCTTTACGCCGGATTCCTTACGCCCTGCGCCGGAATCTCCGGAAATTTCAAGAATATCGCGCACACTTTTGACGATCGTTTTCGGCACGATGCCGTTAGCCTCGTTAAATGCCGCCTGCTTTGCGCGTCTGCGCTCCGTTTCGTCTATCGCCGCGCGCATGGACGGCGTGATCGTATCCGCGTACATGATAACGGTACCCTCCGCATTTCTTGCCGCGCGGCCGACCGTCTGGATCAGTGATGTTTCGCTTCTCAGAAAGCCCTCTTTATCGGCGTCAAGTATCGCGACAAGCGAGACCTCCGGCAGATCAAGCCCTTCTCTCAAAAGGTTGATGCCGACAAGCACGTCAAATTCTCCGAGACGCAGGTCGCGTATGATCTCCATGCGCTCAAGCGCGTCGATCCCGTGATGCATATACCGCACTCTGATTCCGGCACCCGTGAGATATTCCGTCAGGTCCTCCGCCATTTTCTTTGTCAGCGTCGTTACAAGAACGCGCTCTTTTTTTGCCGTTCTTATATTTATCTCTCCGATGAGATCGTCAATCTGCCCTTCGACCGGTCTGACAAGGATCAGCGGATCCAGAAGCCCCGTCGGGCGGATGATCTGTTCTGTGATCTGGGATGAGCGCGAGCGCTCATATTCACCCGGCGTCGCGGAAACATAGATGACCTGATGGATACGCTCGTTGAACTCGTCAAATTTCAGCGGTCTGTTGTCAAACGCCGAGGGAAGACGGAAACCGTATTCGACAAGGGATTCTTTTCTTGCCCTGTCGCCCGCATACATCGCGCGTACCTGCGGGAGCGTGACATGGCTTTCGTCTATGAACATCACAAAATCATCCGGGAAATAATCAAGCAGCGTCATCGGCGCCGAGCCCGGCGCTCTTCCGGATATCACACGCGAGTAATTTTCTATCCCCGTGCAATAACCGAGCTCACGCATCATCTCGATATCGTACATTGTGCGCTGATGTATTCTCTGCGCCTCCAAAAGCTTTCCGTTTTTTTCAAAAAAGTCAACGCGCTCTTTCATTTCTTCCATGATGTTAACGATCGCCTTTTCCATTTTTTCCGTTGTCGTAACATAATGCGAGGCGGGGTAGATCGCGACATGCGATATATTATTCGTCACCTGTCCTGTGACCGTGTTGATTTCGCTTATTCTGTCGATCTCGTCCCCGAAAAATTCAACGCGGACGGCTTTGCCGTGCGCATAGGCGGGGTAGATCTCGACTGTATCGCCGCGCACACGGAACATGTTTCTGTCAAAAGCCATGTCATTTCGCTCATACCGTATCTCCACAAGCTTTTTCAGAAGCTCATCTCTGTCCCTCGTCTGACCGATGCGCAGAGATATCACCATGTTTGCGTAATCTATCGGATCTCCGAGCCCGTAAATACAACTCACGGAGGATACGACGATCGTATCGCGCCGCTCAAACAGGGACGAGGTCGCGCTGTGGCGCAGTCTTTCTATCTCATCGTTTATCGAGCTGTCTTTTTCGATATAAGTGTCCGTATGGGCGATATACGCCTCCGGCTGATAATAATCGTAATAGGAAACGAAATATTCGACGGCGTTTTCCGGAAAAAACTCTTTGAATTCCGAGCATAGCTGTGCGGCAAGCGTTTTATTATGGGCAAGCACGAGCGTCGGTCTCTGGAGCTTTTCTATGACCTTCGCCATGGTGTATGTCTTACCGGAGCCCGTAACGCCGAGAAGCGTCTGCTCTTCAAATCCCCAGTTTATTCCGTTTACAAGCGCCTCTATCGCCTCCGGCTGGTCTCCGGACGGCGAATACTCACTGTGAACCTTGAATTCCGGCACGTTAATTCTCCTTATTGATTACTCCGTTGTCGTTCAAAGAGACAAAATCATCATCCGCGACGATTATATGGTCAAGCAGCCGCACGTTAATCCTTTCAAGCGCGTCGGCGATTTTTGCCGTGGAATCCATGTCAGCGTCTGACGGAAGCGCGATGCCGCTCGGATGATTATGCGCAAGGATTATGTAGCTTGCGTTGCTGGTCAGCGCGAACTCGACAACTTTCCGCACACTGAACATGGACATGCTCACATCACCGTTGAATACGCATTTGTGGCTCAGCACTTTTCTTTTCGCATCAAGCGCCACAACATACACGAGCTCTTCCTTTGCGTTATAAAACAGCGGTACAACATATCTTCCCGCATGCTCCGTGCTGTATATTATATTCTCTAAGGATGAGCGCCTTATCATATAACGGCGTGTGATCTCTGGTACGAGCTTTATAAGTGTCGCCGCGTTTTCTCCTATTTCATCGACCTTGATAAGCTCCTCAAACGGTGCGTCGAGCACCGCGTCAAAAGAGCCGAAATGCTCCATGAGCCTATGTGCCGCGGGATTTACGTCTTTTCTCGGCTGAGAATAGCTCAAAAGCAGCTCCAGCACCTCGTGGTCCTGAAAACTGTCAAGTCCGTGTTCAAGAAAACGGGCGCGCATTCTTTGTCTGTGTCCGTCGTGTACTCCCATCGGCTCTGTCCTACTTTCTTTCAAGCATCGGTTTTAAGAATTTTCCCGTAAAGCTTCCTTCAAATTCCGCGACCTCCTCGGGCGTACCGGTGCAGACGATCTGCCCGCCGGCGACGCCGCCTTCCGGTCCGAGGTCGATAATATGGTCACAAACCTTGATCACATCAAGGTTATGCTCAATGATCACGCAGGTATTTCCCGCGTCGGTGAGCTGGGCAAGGACGTCAATAAGCTTATGGACATCGGCTGTGTGAAGTCCCGTTGTAGGCTCGTCGAGAACATAAAGCGTTCTTCCCGTTGCGCGTTTGCTCAGCTCGGCGGCAAGCTTTACGCGCTGCGCTTCTCCGCCGGACAGGGACGGCGAGGACTGTCCGAGCTTTATATAACTCAGTCCCACATCCATAAGTGTCTGGAGTCTGTTTCTTATCTTCGGGATGTTTTCAAAGAACTCACACGCTTCTTCGACTGTCATATCAAGCACTTCATAAATATTCTTGTTTTTATACTTGACCTCAAGCGTTTCCCGGTTATATCTCTTGCCCTTGCAGACCTCGCACGGTACATAAATATCGGGTAAAAAGTGCATTTCTATTTTCAGAAGTCCGTCACCGGAGCACGCCTCGCATCTGCCGCCCTTTACGTTGAAGCTGAATCTTCCGGCGCTGTATCCGCGTGCTTTTGCGTCCTGCGTCGAAGCAAACAGCTCACGGATATCCGAAAACAGCCCCGTGTACGTTGCCGGGTTTGACCTCGGCGTTCTGCCGATAGGGGATTGGTCAATGCTTATGACCTTGTCGAGAAGTTCGATATTCTCGATGGTTTTATGTTTACCCGGTTTTATTTTCGCATGATTCAGCTCCGCGGCAAGCGTTTTATACAGAATTTCATTGATAAGCGATGATTTTCCCGATCCGGACACACCGGTCACGCACGTCATAACGCCGAGCGGGATCTCAACGTCGATATTTTTCAGGTTGTTTTCGCTCGCGCCGACGATTTTCAGCTTTTCACCCGTTCCTTTTCGGCGCGTTTGCGGCACCTCGATCTTCTTTCTGCCGCTCAGATAATCGCCGGTAACGGATTCTTTACACGCCATGATCTCTTCCGGCGTTCCCGCCGCGACGACCTTTCCGCCGTGTACGCCCGCTCCCGGACCGATATCGACGACGAAATCCGCCGAACGGATCGTATCCTCATCGTGTTCGACAACAATAAGCGTATTGCCCTGATCCCGCAGTCTGCGCAGTGTTTCAAGAAGCTTCTCGTTATCTCTCTGGTGAAGGCCGATCGACGGCTCATCGAGAATATACAGTACACCCATGAGCGCAGAGCCTATCTGTGTGGCAAGCCGTATTCT
>JAZRYQ010000067.1:0-8863 GCA_045600805.1 Candidatus Alloscillospira sp.
CCCGAACACGCGTACGGCGAACAGTAGGGAATGACGGGAACGCCCGTTACAGCGTGTGGACATATCGGTGTCCTATGAGGCCGCGTTGCGGTAAACTGAGGTGGTACCACGGGAACTCTCGTCCTCTGCATATTCGCAGAGGGCGCTTTTATTATATTTTGGAGGATAAGTTATGGTAATTACGGATTTTCTTGAAAGAAACGCAAGACTTTACGGCTCGGAGATATCTCTTGTAGAGCTCAGCCCCACAGAGGAAAGAGATACCGCCGTGACATGGCGCGAGGCAAGCCTTATCGAGAGCGCGATGCCGGACGCCCCGTACAGACGGGAAATGAGCTGGAAGGATTTTGACAGACGCGCAAACCGGTTTGCAAATCTGCTTTTGTCGCGCGGGATAAAGCGCGGAACAAAGGTCGCCATGCTCATGATGAACTGTCTTGAATTTCTGCCGATCTATTTCGGCATACTCAAAGCAGGCTGCATCGTCGTTCCGATGAATTACCGTTATTCAAGCGCGGAAATCAAATACTGCCTTGATCTTGCCGATGTTTCGATTCTTGTTTTCGGCCCCGAGTTTATAAAGCGTATGGACGAGATAGCCGATGATATACCGGAGGTAAAGACCATGTTCTTCGTCGGCAAGGACGGCCCGAAATACACAGAGGATGTTCTCACGCTGATGGGCTTCTGCTCTTCAAGCGCCCCTCCGATTTCACTTGACATAGAGGACGAAGCGGCGATATACTTTTCCTCGGGAACAACCGGTTTTCCGAAGGCCATTCTGCATAAACACCGCTCGCTGTACTGCGCCTGTTTAACAGAGCAGAATCACCACGGTCAGACGCGAGAGGACGTTTTTCTCTGCATACCGCCGCTTTATCATACGGGCGCGAAAATGCACTGGTTCGGCTCCCTGATGAGCGGCAGCAAGGCCGTTATTCTGCGCGGCGTAAAACCGGAATGGATATTCAGAGCGGTAACGGAAGAAAAATGCACGATCGTTTGGCTGCTTGTGCCATGGGCGCAGGATATCCTTGACGCGATAGACAGCGGAAAGCTGAAGCTTGAAAATTATCTTCTTGACCAGTGGCGGCTTATGCACATCGGCGCCCAGCCCGTTCCGCCGAGCCTTATCAGACGCTGGATGAAATATTTCCCGCATCACAAGTACGATACAAACTACGGGCTTTCCGAATCCATAGGGCCCGGCTGTGTGCATCTCGGTGTTGACAATATTCACAAGGTCGGTGCCATCGGCGTTCCCGGTTATTTGTGGGAGACGAAGATCATCGACGAAAACGGTATGGAAGTCAAACAGGGCGATGTCGGTGAGCTTGCCGTCAAAGGCCCCGGCATCATGACATGTTACTATAAGAATCCCGAAGCGACGGCAGAGGTCATTCACGGCGAATGGCTGTGGACAGGCGATATGGCGCGTCAGGACGAGGACGGCTTTATCTATCTTGTTGACAGGAAGAAGGATGTCATCATCTCCGGCGGAGAAAATCTGTATCCGGTCGAGATCGAGGATTTCCTCAGAAAGTTTGAAAAAATAAAAGACGTTGCCGTTATCGGTATGCCTGATCCGCGTCTCGGTGAGATCGCCGCCGCGATCATCGAGATAAAAGACGATATGGAGTGCACAGAGCAGGAGATCAACGATTTCTGCCTTGAGCTTCCGCGTTATAAGCGTCCGCGCAAGATCATATTTGACAAAGTACCGCGCAACCCGACAGGAAAAATAGAAAAACCCGCACTGCGTGAAAAATACAATCATGTTCGTTTGGTCGAAGCACAGATTACAGGTTAATGAATGGGAGTGATAGCTATGAAACAACTTATGCTTGGAAATGAAGCCGTTGCACGCGGTCTGTATGAAGCAGGCTGTGGCTTCGTGTCCAGTTATCCCGGCACGCCGAGTACCGAGATAACCGAGACGATCGCAAAATTTGATGAGGTTTATGCTGAATGGGCGCCGAATGAGAAGGTCGCCATGGAGGCGGCGTTCGGCGCGTGTCTTGCCGGAAAAAGAAGCTTTTGCGGCATGAAGCATGTCGGCCTGAATGTCGCCGCCGACCCGCTGTTTACCATATCCTACACAGGTGTGAACGCCGGTATGGTCATCTGCGTTGCGGATGATCCGTCCATGCATTCAAGCCAGAACGAGCAGGATTCAAGGCACTACGCGCAGGCCGCAAAGATACCGATGCTCGAGCCATCGGACAGCGCGGAGGCACTGTGCTTTGCCAAAAAAGCTTACGAGATATCGGAAAAATTCGATACTCCCGTGCTGCTCAAAATGTGCACGCGTGTTTCGCATTCTCAGAGCGTTGTCGAAATATCTGACCGAGTGGAGCCAGAGCAAAAGCCGTACATGAAAAATTCGGACAAATACTGCATGATGCCGGGACAGGCGAAACGCCGCCATACTTACGTTGAAAAGCGCATGAAGGCGCTTGCGGAGTTTGCCGAAGAAACAGAGCTCAACGCCGTATTTGCCGGAAACGACAGCTCCATGGGCTTTATCACGGATTCCACGAGCTTTCAGTATGTAAAAGAGGTCTGCGGTGATCGCTTCCCGGTACTCAAGCTCGGCATGATCAATCCGCTTCCCGCCAATAAGATAAAAGAGTTTGCGGCAACCGTTGAAAAAGTCATCGTCGTGGAAGAGCTCGACCCGATCATCGAAAACTTTTGCCTTGCGCTCGGAATCGAAGTAACGGGAAAAGCCTTGTTCGGGCCGGAGGGAGAGCTTTCCCAAAATATCGTTGCGGAAAAGCTCGGCTTTGCACCGAACGCGGGAAAAGCTCTTGCTGAGGCACTTCCCGGAAGACCGCCCGTCATGTGCGCGGGCTGCCCGCACCGCGGAACGTTCTTCACCCTGCAAAAACTCAAAGTCAATGTCCTCGGGGATATCGGCTGTTACAGCCTCGGTGCAAGCGCGCCGCTCTGCGCGGTGGATACCACCGTCTGCATGGGCGCGTCGATTTCGGGACTGCACGGCTTCAACAAAGCAGACAAAACCAATAAGACAAAATCCGTCGCCGTGATCGGTGACTCGACGTTTATGCACTCCGGTGTAACGGGGCTTATCAATGTCGCTTATAATGAATCAAATTCGACGGTCATCATTCTCGATAACTCGATAACGGGCATGACCGGTCATCAGGATAACCCGACTACGGGTAAAAACCTCAAAGGCGACCCGTGCACGAAAATCGACCTTGAAGCGCTTTGCCATGCTGTCGGTATCAACCGCGTGCGTGTGGTTGACCCGTATAATATCAAAGAAACGGAAACGGCGATCCAGGAAGAACTCGCGGTCGATGAGCCGAGCGTCGTCATTTCGCGCAGACCGTGTGCGCTGCTCAAATATGTAAAGCATCCGGGACCGATTGCCAATAACACGGAAAAGTGCGTCGGCTGCAAAATGTGCATGAAGATAGGCTGCCCCGCCATCAGCATGAAGGACGGCAAAGCCGTTGTGGACAATACACAGTGCACCGGCTGCGGCATATGCACACAGCTTTGCAAAACAGGCGCGCTTGTAAAGAAGGAGGCTTAAATCATGGAAACGAAAAACATTATGATCGTCGGCGTCGGCGGACAGGGAACATTGCTTGCCAGTAAGCTCCTCGGAAAGATCCTTCTTACAAAAGGCTATGACGTGAAGGTCAGCGAGGTCCACGGCATGAGCCAGCGCGGCGGAAGCGTCGTCACATATGTCCGGTACGGCGACAAGGTGTATTCGCCAGTCATTGATAAAGGCGAAGCGGACGTTATTTTGTCGTTTGAAATGCTGGAGGCCGCGCGCTGGGCTGAATATCTCCGCCCGAACGGGAAAATAATAACGAATACACAGCAGATGAATCCGATGCCCGTCATTACGGGCGTGGCGAAATATCCCGAAAAGCTTGCGGAAAAAATCGCGGAGCTCGGTCTTACCATAGACGCGTTTGACGCGCTCACGCTTGCGGAAAAAGCGGGAACGAGCAAAGCCGTAAATCTCGTGCTCATGGGAAGACTATCTCGCAGCTTTGACTTCACGGAGGAGGAATGGATGAACGCCATCGAACAGAGCGTTCCGGAAAAATTCCTCGAGATCAATAAAACAGCATTCAGACTCGGAAAGCAGGAATAATCAGTAAATGCAATATTATCAGAAAGAAATCGAGTGCGCTTCGCGTGATGAGCTTTTGAAGATCCAAAGTAAAAAGCTTATGAAACAGGTGCGCCATGTGTGGGAAAACGTGCCGTATTATCGCCGCAAAATGGAAGATGCGGGCGTGAAGCCGGAGGATATTCACGGCGTTGAAGACCTGTATAAGCTGCCGTTTATGAGCAAGGACGATCTGAGAGACACCTATCCGGACGGCTTGCTTGCCGTTCCGAAAAGCCGTGTCGCGAGAATACACTCCACCTCCGGCACAACGGGAAAAAGAGTTATCGCGTTTTATACGAAAAACGACCTTGAATTGTGGCGTGACTGTATAGCAAGAGCGCTCACGGCGGCCGGTATTTCGTATAACGATGTTTTGCAGGTCTCATACGGGTACGGCCTGTTTACAGGCGGTCTCGGTGTACATGACGGAAGCGAAAAGCTCGGCTGCATGACTGTGCCTATGTCAACGGGCAGCACAGAGCGCCAGCTTCAGTTCATGGAGGACTTAGGCGTCACAGCGCTTTGCTGTACGCCGTCATATGCGGAGTACCTCGGAGAATGCATTGAAGAGCAGGGGCTGAAGGACAGACTGAAGCTGAAAGCCGGCATCTTCGGCGCCGAGGCGTGGAGCGAGGAAATGCGCCGCGATATCGAGGCAAAGCTCGGCATAAAGGCGTATGATATTTACGGCCTGACAGAGCTTTCAGGGCCGGGTGTTGCCTTTGAATGCTGTGAGCAGAACGGGATGCACATAAACGAGGATCATTTCATAGCGGAAATAATCGATCCCGAAACCGGAGCGCCGCTTCCGGACGGGGAGCAGGGCGAGCTCGTTTTCACGGCGATCGACAAAGAAGCATTCCCGATCATGCGTTACAGAACACACGATATCTGCGTTTTGACGCGAAAGGCCTGCTCCTGCGGCAGAACATTCGTCAAAATGTGCAAGCCGATGGGAAGATCGGATGATATGCTCATCGTCAAGGGCGTGAATGTATTCCCGTCGCAGATAGAGCAGGTACTCATGGAGTGCGGCTGCAGCTCGAATTATCAGATAATCGTTGACAGAGTTAACCACAGCGACACGATCGAAGTACTTGTGGAAATGACAGCCGATACATTCTCGGATTCTCTTGCAAAGATCGCGCAGAAAGAAAAACAGCTCGTATCGGCGCTCAAGGGGATGCTCGGCATCGTTGTAAAGGTGCGCCTTGTCGCGCCGAAATCAATAACAAGAAGCGAAGGAAAAGCAGTCAGGATCATTGACAGGCGCAAGATTTGAAAGGAGCAGTTGAAATGACGATTTATCAGATTTCTGTTTTTCTTGAAAACCGCGCGGGACAGCTCAGCGAAATTACGGGCATTCTGGCAAACGAAAATATCGACCTTCGCGCGATCAACATAGCCGAGGTGTCGGATTACGGCGTGCTGCGCATTATGGCAAGCGACCCGAGAAAAGCCGCGGCAGTACTTTCGGAAAGAAACTTTGTCGTGAATGTAACGCCGGTCGTCGCCGTATCCGTTGAGGATAAAGCGGGCGGGCTTCACAGCGTATTAAAAGTCATAACCGACTCCGGAATGGATATAAGCTATATGTATTCATCCTTCGGAAAACGCGACGGCGTTGCGTATATGATATTCCGCGTTGACGAACCGGAAAAGCTTTCGGAGGTGCTTATAAACGCAGGCATCGAGCCGGCGTCTCCGGAAGAGCTCGGCGTAATACAGTAATCGGAGGGATTATTATGTTTCCAGAAAAGACATTGGCTTGGGGCAGAGCAAGAAGCTGCATCAGAGAGCTTTCGGAATACGGCGCTGTGAGAAAAAAAGGGATCGGCGCTGATCGTGTGTATGATTTTTCACTCGGAAATCCGAGCATACCGGCGCCGGATTGCGTAAATGAAGCGATTGCCGAGCTTATCAAAGGTGACAGCGTTACGCTGCACGGATATACGACGGCGGCGGGAATCGTTCCGCTCCGTGAAAAAATAGCCGCTGATCTGAATGCAAGATACGGATTGAACGTGACGGTAAACGATATATACGTCACCTGCGGCGCCGCGGCTTCCCTGACTGTTTCGCTTCGCGCGATTTTGATGCCCGGTGAAGAGGTCATCGTACCGGCACCCTTTTTCCCGGAATACCGCGTATTTTCGGAAGCATCCGGCGGCGTGATCGTCCCGGTCTCACCGAGAGACGATTTTCAGATCAATCTTGACGGCGTGAAAAATGCGCTTTCGGATAAAACAAAAGCAGTGATTTTAAATTCACCGAACAACCCGTCCGGTGCCATATTTGATGAGGATAACCTCACAGGTCTTGCCGAAATTCTCTGGGAACACAAAAAAGCCACCGGCAAGACGGTATATATCATCAGCGACGAGCCGTACCGCGAGGTCGTTTACGACGGTGTCATCGTTCATTCGCCGCTTGAATACTATGACGATACGATCCTGTGCTATTCATTCAGCAAGGCAATGTCCGTGCCGGGAGAGCGCATAGGCTACATAGCGGTAAGTGACAGGCTCAGCGAGAGAAAGGACGTTTATTCGTCCATACTCGGCGCAGGCAGATGTCTGGGCTATGTCAATCCGCCGAGCCTTTTCCAGAGAGTGATAGAGAAATGTATCGGCGCAGCGTCGGATATGTCAAAGTATAAAGAAAACAGAGATGTTCTGTGTGAAGGTCTTGAAAAGATAGGATATGAGTTCGTAAAGCCGCAGGGAGCATTTTATCTCTTTGTGAAAGCGCTCGAGCCGGATGCAAAGGCTTTCAGCGAGAGAGCAAAAAAGCATGAGCTGCTTCTGGTGCCGAGCGATGATTTCGGATGCCCCGGTTATGTAAGAATTTCCTATTGCGTTGCAAAAGACATGATCATCCGTTCCATGCCGGCGTTTCAAGCGCTTTTTGATGAGTACAATGGATGAAAGATTACGAAAATGCTGATCTGCGTATGAGGTAATCAAGCATAATGTGTGAAATCCAATAATTCCAAAAGGAGAGCTGCCGGATGAACTGTGCAAAATGCGGAATGACAATACCGAATGATGTTCCTGCTTGTCCATATTGCGGCGCTGTTATTGAAAAAAAGCACGCGGAAAATGAAGGATTACCGGTACCGGAATCATCCGAAACCGAAAAAACGCAAAATGTACGCTCCGCATCTGAGCCGAAATTGTATGTAAACGCATATCAGGCTCCGCGCTATACCCCTTCTGCGCCGTTGCCGGTTAAGAAGAATGATCGGATATGGAAAATCTTCGCGGCGATTGGCGGAGCAGTACTTATTGTTGTTCTTGCGCTCTTTGTCGTGAGGCCGATCATTAAAAACAATGCGCTGAAAAAGAAGTATGATACGGGTACTTCCATGCTTGAAAGCGGCGAATATGCTGATGCACTCAGTGTTTTTCTCGAACTCGGTGATTTTGAAGATGCGGGAAATATGGCAAGAAGAGCGCAGATGGAAATTGATTATCAAAACATTGATTCCCTGCTTGAATCGGAGGATTACAAAAATGCGTCACGGCTCATGCGCGAAAGAAGCGAATTTTATGTCGGTACCGAGGAAGGAGAAAAAGCCTCAAAGCTTGCGGATAAATATGAGCTTCTTGCAGACGCGTACCAGGCAAAAGCGGACGGAGATTATGAGAAAGCACTCTCTAAATTCAATATCCTTGAGCTGATGACGGACGAATTTTCCGCGGAAATCTGTATCTGCCAGGCAAGAATCGCTGAAAAAGAGTATAACTGGACGGAAGTGCTTTTGAATCTCTATGCGCTCCAGATAGGCGATACGCATTTATCTTTTCTTGATAATCCGAAGAACGACAGTGACCGTGCAGCGCGGAACGCCTTTTGGAACAATGATAAATATGCGCTGATCGGTTTTATACAGGTCGACGGTGCGGAGCCGGAAGAACTGCTTACGAATGCAAAAACGGGTGCTGCTTATGATGAAGCGAATGACTGCCTCAAAGCGGGAGATTATCTCAAAGCGTTGGAGCTGTTTGAAAGCCTCGGAGAATACCGCGATTCAAAAATGCTGTATGACAGCGCAGAAGAAAAATATGCTGCTTGCGCAGTGAAATATACGCAGGCGGAAGAATACTTACAAAACGGAGAATATTACAAAGCAGAGAAGCTTTTTTGCGAGATATCAAAATACGGGGACGCCGCCGAAAGAGCTGCGTCGTGTAAGCTTTCGCTTCCGGAAAGCGGTTCATTCAAGAAAGGAAACGGCTCAAGTATTCCGCTCACAATAGAGGCTCCGTCAGGCGATGAATCCGTGTATCTCAAAATATATGATTCAAGCGGCAGCACAGCGGGAAAAGTGTTTTTAAGACCGGGGAAAAGCGCAACATTGTATATGAAATCCGGTACATACACGATCAAAATAGCATATGGCACTGATTGGTACGGAGAGATTGATGTTTTCGGTGAAAGCGGCAGCTACAGCCAGCTTATGAACGGCTCAAGCAGATATTTTGAATTTTTCAGCAATTATTATTATACGCTTCAGCTCCAAACAGGCAGTGACGGAAACGTCGGCCCTCAAAGGATCAGCGGAGCAGGGGCAATGTAAGTGTGCGAAAAATGTCGGGCGCCGCGCAAGCGAGCACACAGACTATAGGCAAAGTCTCACAGAGTTACTCCGTAAAGCGGAAAAATAAAACCGAATCTGTTTTTGCGGCAGCTTTGCCG
>JAZRYQ010000068.1:0-3029 GCA_045600805.1 Candidatus Alloscillospira sp.
TGTTTCCCGAGCAGGCCGCGAACTGGGACTGGGCGATGGACAAGATACGAAACGCCGGAAGACCGATATCCGTTCTCAATCTGTTTGCGTATACCGGCGGCGCGACTGTCGCCTGTGCAAAGGCGGGGGCTTCGGTGTGCCATGTTGACGCCGCGAAAGGAATGGTCGCGTGGGCAAGAGAAAACGCAAAATCGTCCGGTGTCCAGAATGCACCGATCCGTTGGATAATTGATGACTGTGCAAAATTTGTCGAACGGGAGATACGAAGAGGCAAAAAGTACGATGCGATCATCATGGACCCGCCGTCCTACGGCCGAGGACCGTCGGGCGAGGTGTGGAAGCTGGAGGATAATCTGTATCCGTTTGTTGAGCTTTGCGCAGGCGTTCTGTCCGATGATCCGCTGTTTGTGATAATAAACTCATATACAACGGGATTGTCGCCGTCAACTCTGACCTATATCGCGGAATCGGTTTTTTCAAAACGCTTCGGAGGCAGGGCGGTCAGTGACGAGCTCGGACTGCCGGTAAAGGATACGGGACTTGCGCTTCCGTGCGGGAGCGCATGCCGCTGGGAGAAAAAACAGCCATGGTAATGATAAAAGCGGAAAACCTCACATATTTTTATGACACGGAGGAAGGCGAAACGCCGAAGCTCATCCTCGATAATGTGAGTTTTGAAATTGAAAAAGGACAGTTTACGGCGATCCTCGGTCATAACGGCTCGGGTAAATCAACGCTTGCAAAGCTTTTGAACGGCATTTTGACGCCGCAGACGGGTAATGTTTACGTTGATGGGATGAACACGCGCGACGACGATAAGCTCATTGATATCAGAAGACGCGTTGGCATGGTGTTTCAGAATCCTGATAATCAGATAGTGTCAAATATCGTGGAAGAGGACGTCGCTTTTGCGCCGGAGAATCTCGGTATTGAGCCTTCTGAGATACGCAGGCGTGTGGACAACGCTTTGAAGCTTGTGGGAATGTACGAGTACCGCGAGCATGCGCCGCATCTTCTCTCCGGAGGGCAGAAGCAGCGCATTGCGATCGCCGGTGTTATTGCCATGGGGCCTGACTGCGTGGTTTTCGATGAGCCGACGGCCATGCTTGACCCGCAGGGCAGAGAAGACGTTATCCATATCATAAAAAAGCTCAGAGAAAACGGCACGACCGTTGTGCTGATCACGCATCATATGCGTGAAACGATAGACGCGGACAGAATAATCGTCATTGATGACGGACGCCTCGTGATGGATGGCACGCCGCGGGAGATATTTTGCCATGTTGACGAAGTGCGTGAAAGAGGACTTGACGTGCCGGAAACCGTGGATTTGTTGCATGAGCTCAATAAAGACGGATTTGACTTTGACCTTGCGGCACTTTCGGTAGACGAATGTGCAGATGAAATAATGAAAGCTTTTTGCTGAAAAATGGGCGTCATCCCTAAGGGAGACGCACCGAAAAGGTGGACTGAAATTTGGAACCGATCATCAGTACAGAGGGCCTCACGCACATTTACAGTGCGGGGACACCGTTTGAACACACAGCGCTTGACAGCGTTGACTTTGAAGCGTATCCGGGCGAGTATCTCGCAATCATCGGGCATACGGGCTCGGGAAAATCAACCTTTATCCAGCATCTGAACGGACTGCTTGCGCCGACAGGCGGCGTCGTAAAATTCAACGGAACCGATTTAAACTCATCAAAAAAATTCCGGTACGAAACGAGATTTAAAGTAGGTCTTGTGTTTCAGTATCCCGAATACCAGCTATTTGAGGAGACAGTATATAAAGATATAGCCTTCGGGCCGAAAAACATGAAGCTTTCCGAGAAGGAGATCGACGAGCGTGTACACATGACGGCGGAGCTTGTAGGACTTGACACGGAGATACTGGAAAGCTCACCGTTTGATCTATCCGGCGGGCAGAAAAGGCGCGCCGCGATCGCGGGCGTTATGGCAATGCGCCCCGATGTGCTTATTCTTGACGAGCCGACGGCGGGACTTGACCCGAAAGGCCGCAGCGGTATCATCGAGAGCGTCATGAATTACAGGAAAGCCTCCAATGCATGCATCATCATGGTTTCGCACAGCATGGAGGAGACGGCAAAAAGCGCTGACAGACTGTATGTTTTCAACGACGGGAAAATCGACATGACGGGAACGCCGGATGAGGTTTTTTCCAAAGGCGAACGGCTTGCAGAAATCGGTCTCACCGTGCCGCAGGTCACGAAAATCGCCATGCTATTAAGAGAAAAAGGACTTGCGATATCAAAAGATATTTACACGGTCGATAAGCTCAAAGCGGAGCTCAAAGCTCTGAAAGAAGGTGTCTGCCGTGCTTAAAGATATCACGATGGGGCAGTTTTTCCCCGGCAATTCCGTTGTTCACAGGCTTGACCCGCGTACAAAGCTGATATTGGTGGTCATATATATAGCCGCACTGTTTACGGCAAAGGGGTATATATCCTATCTTGTTATGGCTGCGTTTTTGATCCTCAGCGTGAAAATATCGACAATAAGCTTCAAGTCACTTATCAAAGGCTTAAAGCCGCTTATCATTGTCATCGCGTTCACGGCGATCCTCAATCTGCTGTTTACAGGCGGCGAGCATGAAATTTTCCATGTGTGGAAGCTTCGGATCACCGTTGAGGGCGTGCTTACGGCTTTAAAAATGCTTCTGCGCCTTGTCCTGCTTGTCATGGGAACATTCCTTCTGACATATACAACATCACCGATGGCGCCCACCGACGGTCTTGAAAAGCTGTTCACCCCGCTCAAAAAAATAAAATTTCCCGTTCATGAGCTCACCATGATGGCGAATATCGCGCTGCGCTTTATTCCGGGGCTCATTGAAGAAACCGACAAGATCATCAGCGCACAAAAAGCGCGCGGAGCGGATTTTGAAACGGGCAGCATTCTCCACAGAGCAAAAGCACTTCTGCCTGTTCTTGTCCCGCTTTTCATCAGCTCGTTCCGGCGTGCCGATGAGCTTGCAACGGCGATGGAGTGCCGCTGTTACCACGGCGGCG
>JAZRYQ010000069.1:0-3413 GCA_045600805.1 Candidatus Alloscillospira sp.
CGTATGGTGACAACACCGTGGTTTGACCATGAGATACCGATCACGGAAGCGGCTGAAATCGGAACGAAAAAAGTGATATGCGACCACTCAACGATCGGTGTCGTTATCACAACGGACGGCACGATAACCGATATCCCGCGCGAGGACTATGTTGAGGCGGAGCAGCGGGTGATAGACCAGCTTATCGAAATCGGTAAACCGTTTATCATCATCTTAAATTCCGCTGAGCCTGAAAACGCGCAGCCGCTTGCCTCTGAACTGTCTGCAAAATACGGTGTGACCTGTATAGCAAAGGACTGCCAGTCACTTACGGGTGACGATATAACCGATATCATACGCAGCGTACTTTCGGAGTTTCCGCTTGCCGAGATGCAGCTATATTTGCCGGATTGGTTTTCATCGCTTCCGCAGGAATCAGAGTTAAAAAGAGAGCTTTTTGATTATATCCTCACGCAAAGCCCATCCCTTTCAAAGCTTCGTGACATAAACGGTTTTTTGACATCGCTTTCCTTGCATGATACCGTAAACCGTGCGGAAGTGAAAACGCTCCATATGGGAAGCGGCGTTTGCAGGGCAGACATTGACATACCGCGCCGGCTTTTCTATTCCACCGTCAGCGAGGGTACGGGCTTTACCGTTGAAAATGACAGCCAGCTCATGGAGCTTCTTTCTGAATTTTCAAAAATCAAATCGGAATATGACCGCATAGCACCGGCGCTTCACGACGCACTTGAAACAGGCTATGGCGTTATCATGCCGAAGGTAGAGGAAATGACGCTTGACGAGCCGGAGATCGTGCGCAAAAACGGACGTTACGGCGTGAAGCTCAAAGCAAGCGCACCGTCGATCCATCTCATGAAAACGGATATTTCGACGGAGGTTTCGCCGGCTGTCGGCGGTGCGGGTGCCTCTGAGGAAATAATCGGACTTCTGCTTCAGGGCTTCGAGGGCGATACAGCGCGTCTGTGGGAATCAAATCTTTTCGGAAAATCGCTGTATGATATAGCAGGAGAAGAACTGCTTGCTAAAATTTCGCGTTTTCCGAAAGAAACACAAAACAAAATGCGGCTTGCTCTGCAAAGAATCATCAACGACGGCAGCGGAAGCATTATATGCTTTATCCTGTAATTTCATAATTTTTATATTGAAAATCACCTGTCAAGCGGTTATAATAAAAAAGAACTATTATTCCGCATGACAGGAGGTTATTCTTATGGCTGTTATTACAAATGAAACTCTGATTTCAGAGGTGCTTACCATCAATCCCGATGCTGCTCCGCTCTTTATTGATATGGGTATGCATTGCCTCGGCTGCGCCATGGCAGCAGGCGAGACCGTCGGCGAAGCCTGCGAAGTTCACGGGGTAAACACCGATGAGCTCCTTGCAAAGCTCAACGCTTTTCTTGCGTAAATAATGAAATTTAACGTGATGCGGGGTTATCCCCGCATTTCGTGTAATCGGAGATGTTTATGAACAGAATCAGGCTTTCACCGAGACTGCAGAAAATAGCCGACTTTGTAAAACCGGGAGCCAAAGTCGCCGATATCGGCACAGACCACGGGTATATTCCGGTTTATCTTGTCCAAAATGGAATATGCGGGCATGTAATTGCCTCCGATATAGGCAAAGGACCGATCGAAAGCGCCAAACGCTCGGGAGAATATTACGGCGTCGCGGATAAAATCAGATACATATGTGCCCCGGGACTTAACGGCGTGTCTGAAAATGAGGCTGACACGATAATCATCGCAGGCATGGGCGGAGAAACGATCGTGAAGATCCTTGACGATGCAAAATGGCTCCATGACCGCGTGACGCTTATTCTGCAGCCGCAGTCAAAGCTTGAAATGTTGCTTGAATACCTGAAAAAAAGAGAATTTGCGGTGAACAGGGCTTGTCTTGTGCGTGATGCCGGAAAGCTCTATGTCGCGTTTACCGCAGCCCCCGGCAAACCGGACGAGGATCTGTACCTGCTTGACAGGCTTTCAGACGAGCCGCTGAAAAATGAGTACACAAGTTTGCTGCTGAAAAAACTCACAATACGGCTTGAAGGGCTTTTGAACGCAAAAAATGACTCCGACGAAGCGGAAAAAATACGGGAAAAAATCGCGATCATCCAATCAAAGACAGGAGATATAGAATGACTACCGTAAAAGATATTTTTGATTATTTAAATGAATTTGCTCCGTGTGAGCGCAAAATGGATTTTGACAATGTGGGCTTTCTTGTCGGAACACAGAATACCGAGGTGAAAAAGATCCTTGTCGCACTCGATGTAACCGATGAGGTCATAGACGAAGCCGTCGAAAAAAACGCGCAGCTTATCGTTTCGCATCATCCGATGTTTTTCTCCTTAAATACAGTCAATGATACCGAGCCCGTCGGAAGGAAAATCACAAAGCTGCTTTCAAACGGCATTTCGGCGATATGTATGCACACAAATTTAGACGGAGCGGACGGCGGCGTAAATGACGCGCTTGCAGATGCCCTTGATATCCTTGATACGGAGCTCATCTCCGTTGAAGGTACGGACAAAAAGGGAACGGATTATTCTTACGGCAGAATTGGGCATTTAAGCCGTGGATACGACATGACGGAGTTTCTCCCGCTTGTTAAAGAAAAGCTTCATACAAGCGGGCTGCGATATCACAGCGCGGAAAAACCGGTTTATAAAATCGCCGTTGTCGGCGGAAGTGGCGGAAGTTATTTAGGCGACGCGATCGCGCAGGGGTGCGATACGCTTCTTACGGCGGATATAAAATACGATGTGTTTCTTTCCGCAAAGGAAGCGGGAATAAACATAATTGACGCAGATCATTTTTGCACGGAGAACACGGTCGTTCCCGTTTTAAAAAACAGACTTTCCGAAAAATTTGAAAATCTGTCCGTTATTGTGTCCGAAAGGCATAAACAAACCGTAAATTTTTTGTGAATTTGACCGAAACATCGGCGGAATTATTGTAAAAACCGCTTGATTATTTATCGCTTTGATTGTACAATACAGCCATGAAGGGCATGAGTCTTTCAAATTTTGCGCTGTATCCGGGATGTCCGGAGCGGCAGCAGGGGGTTTTAATATGGCAAACAAAAGGGTAAACGCAGTCGGTAAGACAAAAAGGATGGTAATGCTCGCGCTTTTATCCGCCTTGATCGTCGTACTGCAAATCATTTGCACGTTCATCAAATTCGGACCGTTTTCCATCACGCTCGCGCTTGCGCCGATGATCATAGGCGCGGCACTTTACGGCGTATCCGCGGGAGCGTTTCTGGGATTTGTGTTCGGGCTTGTCGTGCTTATCACGGGTCTTTTGGGATGGGACGGAGGAACGGTCAATCTGCTGATGCCAAACAGCGCGATCGGCACGATCCTGATCTGTCTTGTAAAAGGAAGCGCGGCAGGGGCCGCTGCAGG
>JAZRYQ010000070.1:0-2972 GCA_045600805.1 Candidatus Alloscillospira sp.
AGTACATAAAAAATAATATAAGTAAATATAGAAGTATATTGTCACGATTGTCCTCCGTGATGTTGACAATTCGGCAATTTACTGATAACATTAGTTTAGATGATTATATATTTAAATAATTATCGGAACATTTGTCGAAAATTTTCGTCCTAATACTTGAAAGGGGCTATACATAATGAAAAAACACGTTTTTTCGGCATTTTTAGCGGTCTGTTTTGTTCTTGCAATGAGCTTTTTCGCGGTCGCTGCTGATTATACGGTCAATCTTGAAACGGGAAAACCGTATGAAAGCACGCATATCCACTCAATAGAGGCGGAGGAGCTCAACGATGTGACAGTCACGCCGACAGAGCAAAACGGAATAACGCTGAGCTGCATTTTATCTGAAAATAAAAAGACAATCAATATCAGCTATTCCGGTACGCCGCAGAATGCGGGGACTTACGAATTTTCCGTGCATTATCTTGAAACCGGTATGGAAAAGACATATACGGTATCGTTTAATGTGACGGAGCCTGTGACGAAACCGGAGAGTACTCTCAGCATCAACGGGTTTTCGCCAAACGGCACGGAAGTTAAATTTGCAAAATCGGATGAAGCGCTGAGCAGATTTCTTGTCTCGGCGGAGGGCAACGGAACGCTTTCCTATGAATGGCTGCTGAACGGACAGCAGGTAGGCACTTCTTCCCTGTATGAGCTTGTACCGTCTTCCATGAAACCGGGTACATATGAGCTTGAATGTATCGTGACGAACACGCTCGGGACATTGTCCGTGACCTCCGGAAATGAATCCCCGAAATGGACGATCGTGATAATAGATACGCTGAAAATCACAAATGTGCCATCTGCCGCACAAATCGACGGCACGGGAACGGTCAGCTTTACGGTTGAAGCCGAAGGCGAGAATTTGAGTTATCAATGGTTTCTTGTTAAAAACAGCGAGAATGAGACGATCAAAGACGGAAAATACGGTCAGATAGAATACGAAGGCGCCAATACAAAGACGCTGAAAATCACATGTGTCAATGCGCCGAGCAGCGTGACAAGCAAATTTATCTGTACGGTCACAAGCATGATAGGCGAAACATCCTATACAGAGAATACGGGAGAATATTCGCTGTCTATTACAGAGGACCCGACGCTTGATAAAGTCAAAGAAATCAATGTCGTGAAAAAACCCGATAAAATAAAATATGTGGTAGGCGAAACGCTTGATACAAGCGGCCTTGAGATTGAAGTTGTCACCGGAAGAGACACGGATACCATAACGACAGGCTTTGCCTGCACGCCGATCGTGCTTGACGCAGAGGGTGTTCAGACCATAACCGTATCCTACGGCGGAAAGACAACTGCTTTCACAGTGACAGTTGAAAAAGCGACGCACGAGCATGAATGGTCGGAATGGCAGCTTGATGAAACAGGCGCCGAGGTCGTTTACAGAACGTGTAAGGTGGATAAATGCGGCGCGAAAGAGATATATTCATTCTCTGATTTTCTGAAGCTGCATCCGATCGAGGCGGCAGAGCTCGGCATTAAAGAAAAAGAAAAGGTCGAGGAGAAAAAAGAAGAGGAGAAAAAAGAGGATATATTGACGCCGCCGCAGGAATCTGTTGAGGAGGAAGAGAAAACAACAAAGCCGGAAAAGAAGAAAAACGGAAACGGAATTTTCTGGGTGATCATCATAATCGCGCTTATTTTACTCGCGGCCGCCTGCGTGGTGTATGTTAAGTTCTATAAAACACCGTACAAAAAGCCGAAAAAGGGCCCAAGTGCGAAACCAAGAACAACGGTAAGACCGAAGAACAACAACCCGTATAACAAAAGATAAAAAATGTCGGCAAAGTCAGATTCGACTTTGCCGGCTTTTTGAAACGGACGCAGGAATCAGTGGCAGCCTGATAAGGATGTTTTTCGAAATATGGATTTTGTAGAGCAAAATCCGATGCTTGTTTAAGATGAGGAAAAATCGCAGTATTAGGAGGAAGCATTATGCTCTACAATGTCGACTTTGATCTTTGGGCGGATGGATATGATAAATCAGTAGGCATATCTTATGAGGAGAATACCTATCCATTTGCCGGATACAAAGAGATTCTTGGAATCATTTATCAATCCGTGATGGAAAAGTCCCATCCCAATGTGCTTGATATTGGCTTTGGCACCGGCACGCTTACGACAAAGCTTTACGAACAGGGCTGCAATATATACGGGCAGGATTTTTCGTCAAGAATGATTGAACTTGCTTCTGAAAAAATGCCGGATGCAACACTTTATCAATGGGATTTTACGAAAGGCTTGATTGAGCCGTTATGTCATCAGCAATATGATTATATCGTGGCTACCTATTCGCTGCATCACATAACGGATGAACAAAAAGTGACCTTCCTTCATAGTCTGCGCGGGCTTCTGAAAGAAAACGGAAAGATTCTGATCGGCGATATCGCGTTTGAAACACGCGAACAATTGGAACAATGCCGCAAAAAAGCAGGCGATGAATGGGACGATGAAGAATTCTATTTCGTTGCAAATGAATTGAAAGAGTTTTTTTCGGATCTATCCTTTACGCAGATATCATATTGTGCCGGAATCCTGACCTTATCCCGGTAAATCCTTATTTAGTCAGATAAAAATCACCCGCCGAAATTGATTTTCCTTTCGGCGGGGTTCGCTTTGTCAAAAAACATCCTTATGGGGCGCTGTCATTAACCGGCATCCGTTTTTTATGCTTTATATATCGTTTACTGCGGCGTCCGCCATTTCCGTTGCGTGCATGATGTTTTTCGGAGCCGATGCGTCACCGATGACGAAAAATTCGGGCGCGCACTGTGACAGCGCATACGCTTCTTCCATTTTCGCGATCTGACCGACAGCGCATACGACCGTGTCGGCAGGAAAGAAAACGTCACCTCCGTCACGGTTTCCGTAAACGCCGTCGGATGTAATTTTTACGGCTTTTGTATTGAGTGACACGG
>JAZRYQ010000071.1:0-4317 GCA_045600805.1 Candidatus Alloscillospira sp.
CTCGTCGCGCAAAAGCGCGGCTTTTTCAAAATCCTGCTCCGAGATCGCCTTTTCCTTATCAAGCGTCACCGCAGCCTTTTTCTGCTCAAGCTCTAAAACGTCAGGCGGGATTTTGTTTGTCTCCATGCGGACTCTCGACGCTGCTTCGTCGATAAGATCGATGGCTTTATCGGGAAGATATCTGTCATTGATATAGCGCGCAGACATCTTTACAGCCGCTTGGATCGCCTCATCCGTGATTTTCAGCTTATGATGTGCTTCGTATTTTTCCCGAAGCCCCGTGAGGATCTGTACGGACTGTTCCTGTGTCGGCTCATTGACCGTGACAGGCTGGAAACGCCTTTCAAGCGCCGCGTCCTTTTCGATGTATTTTCTGTATTCGTTCAGCGTTGTCGCGCCGACGACCTGTATCTCGCCTCTGCCGAGCATGGGTTTTACGATGTTTGCAGCGTCAATGCTGCCTTCGGCCGCGCCCGCGCCGATGATCGTGTGCAGCTCGTCGATAAACAGGATGATATCTCCCGCCTTCTGCACCTCGTCAAGCGCCTGTTTGATGCGCTCTTCAAAATCACCGCGGTACTTCGTACCCGCCACCATACCGGTGAGATCAAGGGACACAACGCGCTTTCCCTGAATGCTGTCCGGCACGCTTCCCGATGCGATAAGGCTTGCAAGCCCTTCGGCGATCGCCGTCTTGCCGACGCCCGGCTCCCCTATCAGCACGGGATTGTTCTTTGTACGGCGTGACAAAATCTGTATCACACGCTGGATCTCATTTTCTCTGCCGATAACGGGGTCGAGTTTTCCTTCTTTTGCGCTCTGCGTTAAGTCACGGCTGAACTGGTCAAGCGTTTTTGTGTCGGCTTTTTTTGATTTTCCTCCGGCTGCAACGGCTTTTTTGTTTTTATAGTCGCTTGAACCGAATAAATTCAGCACATCGGTGTAAAGCTTGTTCAGATCTACGCCTGTTCTGACAATAAGCTTTGCCGCGGTCGATTCATATTCGCGCAGGATCCCCAAAAGCAGATGTTCTGTACCGATATAATTATGGCGCAGCCTGTTCGCTTCCGCGACTGACGCTTCTATTATTCTGTTGGCACGCGGGGTAAGTCCCTGCGGCGGAATATCTCCGCCGGATTCTCCGCTGTCTTTTATCAGCTCGTGCAAAAGCTGTGCGTCGAGTCCGTTTTCCCGGAGGATTTTTGACGCGGTACAATCCTCCAGAGCGGAAAGCGCGTACAGAAGGTGTTCACTGCCGACATAAAGGCTGCCGATCTCGGCGGCAAATCTCTGTGCTTCGGCAAAGACGCTTTTGGCATCTTCCGTAAATCTATCCATCCTTTTCGCCATCCTTTACATATTGCTTTCCAGTGCCTTTATCTTGTCGCGTATCTCCGCCGCTTTTTCGAAATTTTCCGTTTTCACGGCATTTTTCATCTGATTGCGAAGGGCGTTAATCTCGCGGCGGCGCACAAGCTCGGGGTCTGCATCCGTCTGCGGCATTTTGTTTTCCTCCTGAGGCGCATCAACGCCCGGAAGGGCGGCAAACAGCGGCGCGTCAAGCGCAAAATCTTCGAACAGGTCGCGTCCGAAAAAGCTTCCGAACGGGTCTGCAAGCATCCTGCCCATCATGCGTCTGCTTTTGGCAAACATATTTTCCGTACTCTCCAAAAGCCCGAGCTGTTCGGCACATTCGGTGCAGAGCTCATATTTTGTGATTTTTCCGTTTACGTTAGCTGTATAATAGAAGCTGACTTCGTTTTTTCCGCAATTTGTACATTTTTTCATAATCGAAAACCTCCTATAAAATATTGATCAGAATCTGTTTGAAAATATTGGCTCTTACCCTGTCGCGCAGGATAGGGTCAAGCCCGCGCAGAGCGTTTGCGCCGACTGCCGCAAGAATGAGCCTTGCCGCGCCTTCGCTGATGATTCCTTCATTCAGAAGATTTGACACCATCGCCTGCGTGGTTTTAAGGTCAATGGAATCGCCTATCGCATTGACGGTGTGCATCATTAAAAGCTTCGGGTCGGTGCGGACGCGCGTGATCCTTATGTACCCGCCGCCGCCGCGCCTGCTCTCTACAATATAACCGTGCTCCGGAGAGAATCTTGTCGAAATAACATAATTTATCTGGCTCGGAACACAATTAAATCGGTTTGCAAGCTCGGAGCGCTGCAGCTCCGCCGTTCCTCCCATGTCTCCTAACATTTCATTGATAAATCCCGCGATCAGATCGCTGATACCTGACGACATTTGTTGATCACCTCATATTTGACTTTGACTTTCTTTGACCTTTGACTATATAATAGCCTCTAAATGTCAAAACAGCAATATCCGTTTTTGACCTTTCCTGACCTTCGTGACGGTGTGTTTATTCTCAATCTTCAATTTTCTTCGATTTTCTCAATTTTACGTTGATTTTTGAAGTTTTTGATAAGTTTTGCATAATAACACAGACAGGACGGCTGTTTTTACAGGTACAACTGATTTGACCATCAAGTCTTCAACTTCGTTATTATTCACAAAAAATACTTAAATTTTACAAGGAATTATTAATATTCATAATTGAACTATTGTATTTTGGAATGGTATAATAGCATAAACATTTCTGTACTTTACTCAGAAAGTAATATTCAACTATCGAAAGGAAGATACAAACCATGGGCTCCAAATACACTCACGTCTTCAGTCCAATTAAAATCCGCGGTATTGACTTCAAGAACCGCATCACGCTCGCTCCTCCTTCCCCGAACCTTGCAAGCTCCGACGGTCTTGTAACACATGACTTCGTTGATTGGTTCAGAATGTTTGCCCGCGGCGGTGTTTCCACCCTGTACGTCGGCAACTGCTCCATAGATATCACCGAATGCAAGGACGAAGCTTTCCAGCTCGACCTTTCAGACGACCGCTGCATCCTGCCTTTGACATGGTATGCCGATATGTGCAAGCAGTATGGCTGCCATGCTTCGTTTGAAATCAACCACAACGGGGAAAACACCGCTTTTGAAACTGTCGGACATGCTCCGTTCAGCTCTTCCCCGAATATCTCCTCCACTGAGCGCACTCGCGCTGCCCGTCTTGGCCGCGCTCCTATCCCCGCAATCGAAATGACACATGAAAAAATTGCCGAAACCGTTGACAAATACGCTATGGCTGCCGCGAGAATGAAACGCGCCGGCATGGATATCTGCCTTGTACACGGCGGTCACGGCAACCTCATTTCCCAGTTCACAAGCCCGCTTTACAACCACAGAACGGATGAGTACGGCGGCTCAACGGAAAACCGCGCTCGTTTTGCTATCGAAGTCTGTGACGCTATCCGCCGCCGCTGCGGTGAGGACTTCGTCATTGAATTCCGTATTTCCGCTGATGAGATCGCCGAAGGCGGTATGCACTTTGATGAAACGCTCGAGCTCATCGGCTATCTGAAGGATCATATCGACATTCTCCATGTTTCTGCCGGTCTGCACAGTGACTTCAACATGGCATATTACCGCAACTGGTGCCAGAACTACATGATGGACCGCTGCTTCAACGTCCATTATGCACGCGATGTCAAGAAAGCTTACCCCGACCTTCTCGTCAACACCGTCGGCTCCATCACGAGCATCGACCTTGCCGAAGAGATCATCGGCAACGGCTGGGCTGATTTCGTCGCTATGTGCCGTCCTTTGATGGCAGACCCCGACATGCCGAGAAAGTATGCCGAAAACCGTCCCGAGGACAGACGTCCCTGCCTGCGCTGCGATTCCTGCGCAAAGCATCTCATGATCCCGAAGCCCATTTTCTGTGCTGTCAACCCGATCTCCGGTATGACAAGCGAGCTTAAGGACGGTCTTGTTCCGAAAGCTCCCGTTAAAAAGAAAGTCGCCGTTGTCGGCGGCGGCCCTGCTGGTATCACAGCTTTGCAGACACTTTGTGACAGAGGTCACGATGTAACCCTTTATGAAAAATCCGACGTTCTCGGCGGCAACGTGATCGGCGCAGCTCTGCCCCCGTTCAAAATCGACTGCCAGGATTATCTTGCATGGCTCCGCCGTCAGGCTGACAAGTGCGTCAAGGAATTCGGCGCGAAGATCCTCATGAACACAGACGCTACAAAAGAGCTTCTCGATAAGGAAAATTACGACGCCGTTATCATCGCCTGCGGTGCAGATCCCATCATCCCGGGCAGAATCCCCGGCATCAAGCTCCCGCACGTACACTGGGCTCCCGACGTCGAAGCGGACAAGTCCCTTGCCGGTGACAAGCTCATCATTGTCGGCGCCGGTGCTGTCGGTCTGGAAGCCGCTATCGAGTTTATCGACACAGGC
>JAZRYQ010000072.1:0-7047 GCA_045600805.1 Candidatus Alloscillospira sp.
AATGAGTACCGCTAAATTTGCCGACACCCAAACAAGGAAAATACCGAAACCGTTGATCAGAATTCCGAGCGGCAGTGTGCGGCTTTTGAATTTTCTGTAAACACAGTCGAACACGATGCCGGCAATCGCCCCGCCGACGGTATTGCAGGATAAAACGATGCCCGACACGAACGACCCGCCGAGGTTTGCCTCGCTGAGTATCAGAGAGATGTTGAGGCTCATGGGATAGCTGATTATGAATGTCACGCAGGAAAGAAGAACGTACAGAATTGCCCGCAGCGGGAAGAACGTGCCTTTTTTGCCGCCTTCTTTCTGAACGGGCGCTTTTTCGGGTGCTTTTATATCCGGAAGACAACGCCAGACGACAGCAATCGGTATCAGTGCGATAAAATGCGCAAGAAATGAGTACCGCCAATGAACGGCACAAAGCGCCCCGCAGACCATAACATATAAGACAGCACTTATGTACTGTGAAACACTGTGCCACCCGAGCACCTTCGTCCTGTAATCACCGTCATACGCGCTGAATATTACCGCGTTTGTGATCGGTGAAATCGTGCCCATTGCAAAACCGTATAACGCCCTGACAAGGAGTATCATATAGAAATTTTTGATAAAGCAGGGAAGAATTCCGCCCAGAACGATAAATAAACCGGAAATTATCACCCAACGCTTGTAGCTGCCGTGTTTTCCCGCGAACGCGCCAGCAAGCAAAGAGGAAACGATCGTTGTCGGAAAGCAGATCGTGCTGATAAGATAAATCGTCGAAGACGGGATCTCGGGATAATCGAGCATCATCTCGTTGATCGCGGTCAGTACGCTTGAGCCCGCGACCATTATCCACGGAAAGCAGAGTATGGCAAAAAGCTGTAATGTTTTTGTGCGCGTTTTCATGGATACACCTCTTTATTCTGTTTTAATTACATTATAATTCTCTTATACAAAAGAACAACCAACAAAAACGCGCCTTTTGATGCTTATCTGTTAAAAACGGGATTTTTTTGGTTTACAGCGTTGCGGTAAGCGCCTCCAGCTCATCGACAAGTTCACCGAAAAGCTTTAAAGCGGCGTTGACCGGTGTCGGCGTGCTCATATCGACGCCGGCGATTTTTAAAAGGGAGATCGGGTCGGTCGAGCTGCCGCCTGATAAGAATTTCTTATAATCCGCAACAGCGGGAGCGCCCTCCGAGAGGATACGGTCGGCAATCGCAACAGCGGCGGAAAAACCGGTCGCGTACTGGAAAACGTAATAATTATAGAAGAAGTGGGGAATGCGAGCCCATTCCAGCGCGATTTCGTCATCGGAGACCATATCGGGGCCGAAATAAGCCTTGTTCAGCGCATGGTATTTTTCGCACAGCACATCCGCCGTCAATGCCTGACCGGCTTCCGACATTCTGCCCATGGCAAGCTCAAATTCCGCAAACATCGTCTGGCGGTAGACCGTGCCTTTGAACTGGTCAAGGAAATGATTGATAAGATAAATTTTCGTGCGCGTATCATCGGTGCTGCCGAGAAGATAACGCATGAGCAGGATCTCGTTGCAGGTCGATGCGACCTCTGCTACGAAAATGACATAATCGCTTGTGCAGACAGGCTGATTTTTCGTGCTCAGATAGCTGTGAAGCGCATGTCCCATTTCGTGCGCGAGCGTAAACTGACTGTCAAGATTGTTCTTGTGATTCAGAAGAACGTACGGATGCGGTCTTGCGCCGCCTGTTGAGTAAGCACCGCTACTCTTGCCCTCGTTTTGACATACATCGATCCAGCGGTTGTCAAAGCCTTCGTTCAGCATGGCGAGATAGTCGTCGCCCAGAACGGCAAGAGCTTTCAGTACGGTTTCTTTTGCATTTTCAAACGGAATATCCTGCGCGACATTTGATACGATAGGCGTGTATACGTCGTACATATGCAGCTCGTCAACACCGAGAAGCTTTTTGCGTAGAGATACATATTTGTACATCTTGTCAAAATTTGCGTGTACTGCTTCGATAAGATTCAAATACACCGGTACAGGTACTTCCGTCACGTCCAGCGAAGCATCGAGCGTTGTATCGTATTTTCTCGCACCGGCAAAGAATCCGAGCTGCTTGAACTGAGCGTTGAGCGTTGCGGCGATCGTGCCTTTAAATTCACCGAGGCGCTTGTAATATGTTTTAAAGGTGTTTTCGCGCAGGACTCTGTCAGCGCTTTCCAGAAGCGGGACAAGCGTGCCGTCGGTGAGCTGATGAACGTTCCCGTCCTTGTCTGTCACATCGGGGAATTTTAGCTCCGAGTTTCTGAAAATACCGCCGATGTTATCAGGGGACTCCGCCATTTCACCGGCTGAGGCGAGGAGACTTTCACATTCGGGCGAGAGAATATGCGCTTTTCTGCGGCGAATTGCATAAATCGAGCGCCTGTATGTTTCAAGCTCGGGCTTTTCAGCGTAAAAGCGGTCAAGCGTTTCGTCGGGGATCGCCATGATTTCGGGCGAATCAAATGAAAAAGCGCTGATGATCTGAACATATACGCCTGTTGCCTTACCGCGCATGTCAACGTATTTGCCGACGGATGTATCCTGATCGCCCTTGCAGCTTGCATACGTCATCAGTGCGCTGAGCCGGACGCCGATCTCATCGTTGAGTTTATAGAAAGCAAGAAGCGTATCGGCGCTTTCGCCGAGCTTGCCTGCAAATTCCGCCGCTCTCTCCGGAATTTTGCTCAAAGCCTCGTATTCCGCAAACCATGCCTCGTCGCTTTCAAACATATCCTTGAGATTCCACGTAAGTTCTTCGGGAATTTCGTTTCTTTTGGGAATAGCCATATAGAAACCTCCAAAATCGAATTTTTATAATTATAACATTTTACGCGATTTCTGTAAAGTATTGCATGACGAGAAAAAGTTTTGTATAATCAGATATAACATATGAATGACCTTTAAGGAGGACAAAGCCGTGTTTGTTGACAATAAAATCTATATGGGACTTTCAGACGAGGGAAAGGTAACGCTCAGCCTCTCCATGGCAAACCGTCACGGGCTTATTTCCGGCGCCTCCGGAACCGGAAAGACGGTCACCATGAAGGTAATGGCGGAAGCCTTTTCCGACGCCGGTGTTCCCGTGTTTCTGTGTGATGTAAAAGGCGATGTATCGGGGATCTGCGCGCCCGGCGCACAATCCGACGGAATGGAAAAGAGAATAGATAAATTCGGCATACGCGATTGCTTTGAATACAAAGCATATCCGACATGCTTCTGGGATATTTACGGAGAAAAAGGTCATCCCGTTCGCGCGACCGTTTCCGATATGGGGCCTGACCTTTTGAGCCGTATACTCGGGCTTACGCCTGCGCAGGAGGGCGTTTTGAATATTGTTTTCAAAATTGCCGATGACAACGGCCTCATGCTCATTGACTTAAAAGATATCAGAGCGATGCTTTCCTATGTGAGCGAGCACAGAGCGGACTTTATCGAAAAATACGGAAATATCGCGCCGCAGTCGATCGGCGGGATCATGCGCGCGCTTATCCCGCTTGAAGGGCAGGGGGGAGATGTTTTCTTCGGAGAGCCTGCGCTTGATATCCGTGATTGGATAAGATGCGGTCCTGACGGCAAGGGGATCATCAATGTTCTTGACTGTGTGAAGCTCGTGCAGAATCCGACGTTATACGCAAGCTTTCTTCTCTGGCTCATAGCCGAGCTTTTTGAAAATCTTCCCGAGGTCGGTGACTGTGATAAGCCGAAAATCGTTTTCTTCTTCGATGAAGCACATCTTTTGTTCAACGGCGCGCCGAAAGTGCTGGTTTCAAAAATCGAGCAGGTCGTGAAGCTCATCCGCTCAAAAGGCGTGGGTGTTTATTTCGTCACGCAAAGTCCGAGCGATATACCGGATACAGTTCTTGCGCAGCTTTCGGGCAAAGTACAGCACGCGCTCAGAGCGTATACGCCGAATGAACAGAAGGCTGTAAAAGCCGCGGCAAATTCCATGCGCCCGAATCCGAACTTCAAGTCGGAGGAGGTCATCCTGGAGCTCGGTGTCGGGCAGGCGCTTATTTCATTTCTTGATGATGACGGAGTGCCGCAGCCCGTTCAGAAAACAGCCGTTATCTGCCCGCAGAGCCTTATGGCGCCGGCAGACGACGCTTTGCGTAAAGCGTCGCTTACGTCTGACGGCATGAGCCGATATGACAAGGCCTATGACGGCGAATCGGCATATGAGGTGCTTGAGGACAGAAAAGCCGTCGAGCAGGAGCAGAAAAAGCTTGCAGACGAGCGCGACGCGCTTGAAAAAGAGCGGGAAGCGTTTGAAAAACAGAAGCAGAAGGAAGCAGAAAGAGAACAGGCAAAACGCGAAAAAGCTGCCGAACGGAGAAAAACACAGATCGAACGTCAGCTTATCAATACGGGGGCGCAGGTTTTAAAGCGCGGCATCATGAACACACTGTTCGGTAAGAGGTAAATCTTACTCGGTTTTTATACATTTAAACGATAGCAAGGACGGATCGTATGACAAAAAGGTTTTCATGCATTGATTTAATGAAATTTGTGTTTTCCTGGGTCATTGTCATTTATCATATGAGCGCTTCTGCTCCGATGCATTGCCCCGGCGGGTATTGCGCCGTAGATTACTTTCTGATTGCCGCAGGATTTTTCCTGTTCACATCGTTTGAACGGCAGAGCGCCACCGGTCAGCTCATTACGCCGGGACAGTATTTTTCAAAACGATTCAGCCGCTTTTTCCCTGCGATGCTCATTTCGTTCCTGTACGCATTTGTCATCCGGCGAGTCGTTACGGTAGAATTTGCAGGTTTAACGGCGTTAGCCGACAGCTTCTCCGGTGATATCTGGGAGCTTCTGATGCTCAAAATGGGCGGCATCCTGCAAAACGGAAGCCTGCTTAACGGTCCGGACTGGACAGTCAGCTCCATTTTGCTTTGCGGGTTTGTAATATGGGCGCTTATGTATTATCTCGGGGATAGATTCACCCAGCTTCTCATGCCCGTTTTGCTGATTCTCGGATTCGGCTGCTGGTTTCATATCGAAAATGCGGATTTTGACGCATGGACAGGGCTTGTGACCTTCGGCACGATGCGTGCGTTTATTGACATGTGCCTTGCGTTTTACTGCGTCAGACTATGTAAAGTGCTGTCCAATGTTACATTCAATACGCTTGGAAAAAGTGTGCTGACGGTCATTGAAGTCATTGCCGTGCTCAGCGCGTGTGTTATCATGTTCTTCAGAGGTACAAGATATTGGCAATGGGTATGTATGCTTCTGTTTGTGATCGGTATTGCCGTTTCGACATCCGGCAACAGCCTTGTAAATGACCTGCTTAACAAAGCAAAGTTCACTTCGTTCCTCGGTGAATTCAGCTTTTCTCTGTTCCTTGTACATGTACCGACCTTAGTGCTGTTCCGTCAGTTTTCAAGCTTTGATGACTGGACATATATTAAACCTGTATTGCTGCTCCTGCTTATTGCGGTATCGCTGCTGCATATGTTCATGACAAAACTTATCATTAAAGCGTGGCGTGCGCTTTTTCCGAAGCTGAAAAAAGCGCTGACCGAATAAGCTTCAAAGGATCGTATTTTCAATGTTTTGGAAAATTCAGTCTGTACCTTGAAGTGTATTGAAATCATAGCTTGATCGCGCTATAATATCTTGTGTTTTTTACGGAGGTATGTTCTATGAAAATCGGTTTTGACAATGAGAAATATTTTGATTTGCAGACGAAACGCATACGCGAGCGTGTGGATTCCTTCGGCGGCAAGCTGTACCTTGAATTCGGCGGCAAGCTTTTTGACGATTATCATGCTTCGAGAGTGCTTCCCGGCTTTCATCCGGACAGCAAAATGCAGATGCTTTTGAAAATCAAAGACGAAGCAGAGATCATCATTGCCATATGCGCGGCGGATATTGAAAAAAACAAGGTGCGCGGCGACCTCGGTATCACCTATGACCTTGACGTAATGCGCCTGATCGATGCTTTCAGAGAATACGGCCTGTATGTCAGCGGTGTTGTGTTGACGCAGTTTTCCGGACAGTCCTCTGCCGAAAAATTCGAGCATAAGCTCCAAAACCTCGGTATCAAGACATACCGTCATTATCCGATAGCCGATTATCCGACGAATATCCCGCTTATCGTTTCGGAGCAGGGCTTCGGCAAAAATGATTATATAAAAACAACAAGACCTGTTGTCGTGGTCACGGCTCCGGGGCCCGGAAGCGGAAAAATGGCGACCTGTTTAAGTCAGCTTTACCATGAGCATGAGCGCGGCGTAAATGCGGGCTACGCAAAATTTGAGACGTTCCCGATATGGAATCTGCCGTTAAAGCATCCTGTTAACCTTGCATACGAGGCGGCAACGGTCGATTTGTCCGACGTCAATATGCTTGACCCGTTCCATTTGGAGGCATACGGTGAAAAAGCGGTGAACTACAACCGCGATATTGAAATATTCCCCGTGCTCGAGGCAATGTTCCGGAAAATCCACGGCTATTGTCCGTATAAAAGCCCGACGGATATGGGCGTAAACATGGCGGGCTATGCCATCATTGACGACGATGCCTGCGCGGAAGCGTCAAAGCAGGAGATCATCCGAAGGTTTTATGATACACAGTGCGCGGCTAAAGTCGGAAATGCCGAGCAGACACAGGTGCAGAAGCTGGAAGTGCTGATGAATTCGCTTCATATAGAGTGCTCATCAAGAAAGACCGTACCGGCAGCCCTGACGGCAGCAGAGGTCACGGGAGGACCTGCCACGGCCATCGAGCTTCCGGACGGCACGCTGGTCACGGGAAAAACATCCGACCTTTTGGGAGCATCGAGTGCGGCACTTTTGAACGCGCTGAAAAAGCTTGCGGGGATCGACGATAAAATCGAGCTCATTTCGCCCGCGTCTATTCCGCCTACCCAGACACTGAAAACAAGACATCTCGGCAGCCGCAACCCGAGACTGCATACGGATGAGGTGCTTATCGCCCTTTCCACGAGTGCCGTTACAAATCCTCTTGCCGAGATCGCTCTTGAAAAGCTGGATCTGCTCAAAGGCTGTCAGGTACATTCT
>JAZRYQ010000073.1:0-7088 GCA_045600805.1 Candidatus Alloscillospira sp.
CCAAAAAAACCTGGAAATCTTTAGATTGGCTTGAAAAAGTTAACCTAATGATTTCCAGGTTTTTCAATACCTTGCAGGATCATTAGGTTAATTTCGAGTTTGGTTAATTTTTGTAATATTGTCGGTCATTTGTACAACAAATCAATTAACCAAACTCTTCCGGCTCAGGAGATGCGCGAGCGGCGCATCTCTTCCTTTTCACCGTCGTAGTACGACGAATACAGGGTATTTAGCGTGATTTGGAGAGACTTGCACCGGTCTTCCATCTGCAGGCATTTCGCCTCGATCATCTTGTTGCGGTCGGCAAGTTTTTTGATTTCGCGATCCTTTTCGCGGATGGTTTTTTCACTTTGTTTCAGCGCATCACGCAAATCCCTTATTTCGGACGATTCGCCGTCATTAGCTATTGCCACAAGCTTTTCGTCCAGATAATGACAGATGAAAAGTGCTTTCGGAATTTGTCAAGAGAAGAATGGGAACGATTATTCCCCGATTTGACCTCGACGGGAGATACTTTCTTCCCTTTGATATTCAGGAAATCAAAGGTGTTTTTCTGCGTATTCACAATAAAGATAGAATTATCTCGGCAGGATAGTTGCCACCGTTTTCCTGCTTGTGAACGATCATCCCGCTGTCTTGCAAACATCCGCATATTCGGATATAATGTATTTTGTAAAATTATATTTACGGGAGGCGTACCAATGGAGGGATATATGTCAGCGCGGGAAGCGTCCTATAAATGGGGCGTGTCAGAGAGCCGCGTACATAAGCTCTGTCAGGCAGGCCGTGTTCCCGGCGTGAGCCGGTTCGGCAGATCGTGGGTAATTCCTGCTGATGCCGAAAAACCATGCGATCCGCGAAAAAATCATACGGATAGTGTACGTGCTCAAAGCGACATTTATTTGTGCTTGCAGAGATGATTTTGTCGCGGAATAAAATGCCGTTTTGAACTTCAGAGGCAATTTGCGACTACGTCTGCCGTGCGTAATGGTATCCACCTCAAAACAACTCCCGCTATCGGAAAATAATGACTTTTTTTATATTCTTTTCTTGGGTGTATTCGCAAAAGGCCAAGCGTATACAAAACCCCATTGCTTTAAAATCAAACTCAATGAAAGTGAAAACGATATGAAAACAAACGAAGAAAAAATCGTGAAAACCGGGGTTCCGTTGCGTGTCACTCACGGCGACACGGTCCTGACGGCGGGAGATAAGGATTCTTTTGTTTATACGATAAAGGATTCTGTCGGTTTGCACGCACGCCCCGCAGGTGCACTTGTCAAGCTTGTAAAAAAATATAAAAGCACTGTTACCGTTTCCGCAGGTGGTAATACCGTCAACGCCGGAAACATCATGAGTGTTATGTCGCTCGGTGCATCAAAAGGTACGCAGGTGAAGATCGAAGCATCCGGAGAAGATTCGGATGAAGCACTCACGGCTTTGCGGGAATTTTTCCGCGCCGAGCTGTAACCGGAGGAGTATGTAATGCGATTTTTGCAGAAGATCGGTAAATCTCTCCTGATACCCATTTCATGTATGCCGATATGCGGTATTCTTATGGGTATCGGCTATCTGCTTTGCCCTGCCGGAATGCAGGGCGGCGATATCGTCGGAATTGCGGCAAAGATCGGCTTTTTCCTCATCACTGCCGGCGGTGCCGTTATCAATCATATGCCGTTACTGTTTGCTATCGGCGTAGGTATCGGTATGTCGGACGGAGAAGGGACCGGTGGACTTGCGGCGCTTGTCTCATGGCTGATGATGACCTCTCTCCTGTCCGAAGGAACTATTTCCGCAGTTATCCCCTCGCTTGCACAGAAGGAGACGATCCTTCTGGCGCTGTCAAAAATCGAAAACCCGTTTATCGGTATCCTTGCCGGACTTATAGGCGCATTTTGCATAAAGCACTTCAAAAACACCCGCCTTCCGGCGTGGCTGAGCTTTTTCAGCGGGAGGCGGCTCGGTATCATCGTTTCGGGCGTTGTATCCATTATTGTTTCCGCAATACTTTTCGTGCTGTGGCCGATTTTGTTTTCCGGACTTGTCCGGTTCGGAGAACTGATTGTGGATATGGGAAATTTCGGAAGTGCGATCTATGTAACTCTGAACAGACTTCTTATCCCGTTCGGTCTGCACCATGCACTGAATAATGTATTCTGGTTCGATACAGTGGGACTCGGTGACCTCACGGCGTTCTGGGCAGGCAAGACGAGTGCAGATGTTTCCTGGTCCGTCGGTATGTATATGAGCGGATTTTTCCCGTCCATGATGTTTGGTATTCCGGCGGCGGCACTTGCCATGCATCGGTGCGCAAAAAAGAAGGATAAACGCATATCCGGTATGCTGTTTTCGTCTGCGCTCACTTCATTTGTATGCGGAGTAACGGAACCGTTCGAATTTTCGTTTATGTTTGCATCTCCGGTGCTTTATGCGATATACTGTGTGCTTTTCGGCGTATTTACATTTATCGCCAATGCGGTAGGCTTCAGAGCAGGTTTTTCATTCTCGGCCGGCATCATTGACCTCGTGTTCTCCGCTCCTCTCCCGGCGGCGCAGAAAACACTGCTGATAATCCCGCTCGGAATCGCCGCCTTTGCGGTATACTATCTTGTATTTTGTCTGTTGATAAAGAAGCTTGATTTGAAAACCCCGGGACGCGAAGACACATCGGACACCGAAAGTGAAGATGTACCGGATACGGACTTTACCGTATCTGGAGATATGTCCCGTGCGGCGGGAATCATCAGAGGGCTCGGCGGCGAAGAGAATATCGTTTCCGTTTCCAACTGTGCGACGAGACTTCGTGTTGAGGTCAGAGATAACAGTCTCTGCAGCGACGGGGTAATAAAAAAAGCAGGTGCTGTCGATGTTATGAAGATGGGACGCACCTCCGTTCAGGTCATTATCGGACCGGATGTGGAATTTGTTTCGGATGATGTCAATCGTCTCCTGAAATGTGAGATGCCGGAAAAGGAAAGCAAGGCCGATTTCAGAAGATTCAGCGGAAAGGTCGGAAACGGAGGTATTTGCGTCGGCAAGGTATTTCTCATGCCGGAAAAAACCGTCCCCGAAAAGGAAAAAGTCAAGGACAAAAAAACGGAGCTTGAACGCTTTGAAAAAGCACTTTCCGATGCGAGATCAGACCTTCTCGACACGGCAAAAGAGTCGGGTGGAGAATCCGCAAACATACTTGAGGCTCAGTCAATGATGCTTGATGATGAATCGTTCTGCGAAATGATACGAATAAAGATCCAAAGCGGTATCAATGCGGAATATGCCGTATTTGAGGCTGGACAGGAAAAGGCAAAATCATTTGAAGCAATGAGCGACGACTATATGAGAGCCCGTGCTTCCGATGTCCGCCATGCAGCGGAAAAGCTTTATCTGTTACTTATGGGAGAGAGGAATGGGATTCAGGTTCCGGACGGTTCCTGCATCGTGGTTGCGGAAGACCTGACGCCCGAACAGCTCGTCGGAATGGACAAAAGCAAAGTGCTCGGACTGATCACAAGAAAAGGGAGCGCAAATTCTCACACATCCATTCTTGCGGGGAATTACGGCATCCCGTATCTTTACGGTGTCGGATTTGACCGCACGGAGGTCGGAAAATCGGAGCTTGCCGCACTTGACGCCGAAGACGGTATCTTCATCCTTTCCCCCGACAGCGAAACACAGCTCCGTCTCAATGACAAAAAAAGAGCCGCTGAAGCATTCCTTTCGGCGGCAAATGAATACAGCGGGAAAATAAAGGTCTGCGCAAACATTTCAGGTCCTGCGGATGTGGCAGACGCCATTTCCGCGGGTGCGGACGGGATCGGACTTTTCCGCACGGAATTTCTCTATATGGACCGGGAAACGCTTCCCGATGAGGAAGAACAGTTCACCGCATACAAGTCGGTCCTTGAGGGAATGAACGGCGGCGAGGTCATTATCCGTACAATGGATATCGGGGCGGATAAAAAGACGGCGTGTATCAGACTGCAGGACGAAGAGAATCCCGCACTCGGCAAGAGGGCTATCCGCCTTTGCCTTGAAGACACGGAGCTTTTCCGCACACAGCTCAGAGCGATACTCCGTGCCGCAGCATACGGCAAGCTTTCGGTCATGTACCCGATGATAACATCTGCCGAGGAAATAGACGCCATACAAGAACAGTTGAAAATCGCGGCAGGAGAGCTTGAAGAAAGAGGAAAAAAGTACCGAATACCTTCTCAGGGCATTATGATAGAAACGCCTGCGGCCGCACTGATAAGCGATACGCTTGCGGAGAAGGTCGATTTCTTCAGTATCGGCACGAATGACCTCTGTCAATATACTCTCGCACTTGACAGACAGGCGCAGGGACTTGAGAGATTTTACCGTCCCGGTCATGAAGCGGTGCTTCACCTGATATCGCTTACCGTAGAAAACGCTCATAAAAAAGGGATCAAGGTCGGCGTTTGCGGAGAAATGGGCAGCGATCCGGAATTTATACCGATGCTTGCCGACATGGGAGTCGATGAGCTTTCCATGTCTCCGAAAAAAATCAGAAAAGCGAAAAGCAAGCTTGCGGCACATACCGAAAAAGTCAAAGCTCCCGCACCCGATACCGACGGGTATGTCGGATTTGAAGAGATCGGCGCACCGGCGGACGGGACGCTTGTTTCGATGGAGGAAATACCCGATGAAGCATTTTCCTCCGGCGTACTCGGAAAGTGTATCGGCGTGATACCCGATAACGGTAATATTTACGCTCCGTGCGGCGGCATCGTGACAATGGTGGCAAAAACGCTCCATGCCCTCGGTATCCGCTCGGACAGCGGACATGATGTGCTTGTCCATGTCGGAATAAATACCGTCACACTCGACGGAAAAGGATTTTCCTGCAAAGTGAAGGTCGGTGACAGAGTGGCAAAGAACGACCGTATCATGACCGTAGATCTTGACCTTATTAAGGATGCAGGTCTTGATACAACGGTTATAACTGCCGTTGCGGAGTGACCCGAAGGGCACTCTCTTTGCGATGAAACAGATTCCCTGCGGGATTTCAGAGCACTGACAAGCACCGATTTCTGACCCCGAAATCGCCAAATTTATGGAGGAAATTGAAATAAGCAGATACCTGAAAAACATACCGAGACACATCACGGGAAGAATCGGCAGCCATTTCCCGCTTTTCTTCGTGTAAGGATGCAGGTAAGGAATCTGCCGCTGCTGTAACATTTATCGTTTTGCTGCGTATGGTGATTTCTATCGCTGCCTTTGCACACGGAGCTGTAAAACTATTTTTAAAAGGAAAACCTTTATACTGCCGGATTATAATGTGGGCAGTTGGTTGTTATTATCTGCAATGTATTATACGGTAAAAAGAAAACTGATATTTATACTTGTCATAGTCATGCTCACATTGCTGTTGGATGGCTGCGCTAATGTCAAAGAAACTAAATCTGCAGAAAAGGTGATACTCGACTGTGATATGGGCTACATGAACGATGACATGTTGGCACTCTCTTTGCTTCTGCAGGCAGAAAAAGAGGGTGGCTTTGAAATTGCCGGCATTACATTGGAAGGCGGAAATGTTTTCATAGATGCAGAATTCGAGACGGAAGGTGTGTTACAGACTTGCGGATGGCAGAACACAAATTTATTTCTTGAAAACATAGGCCGCAGCGACATCCCGGTTTACAGGGGAACGGATTATCCTATCGGATTCAATGACAAATCACTGCCGAAATTGACAGCGTATTTTAAAAATGCCGATTATCTTCCCTTTGCTGACAGGTATGGGGCAATACATGCTTTTGAGAATACAGTGAGCGGAGCCCTGTGCGATAGCGATGATGCGGCAAATTTCATGATCGATTGTGTAAAGAAGAATCCGGGAAATGTTGTTATCATTGCAATAGGCCCAACTATGAATATCGCAGATGCGGCAAAGCGGGATCCGTCTTTTGCCGGAAATGTGAAGGCTATTTATTATATGGGTGGCGCATTGGGCGAGTGCTATGCAACCGAGACGATAAATGGTAAAAAGGTAAACGCTATAGCAGGTGCCAATGTCACGCCGTATGCTGAATACAATGTGCTGTATGACCCGTCGGCATTAGAGACGTGTATTACTGCCGACTTTCCGCAGCAATTTCTTATTCCCGCTGAGCTGAGCGTTGATTTTGACAGCAAAGTTGTTAAAGAACTTAAAAGGCACGATTGCAGCATAGCGCAGCTGTGGTATAAGCATTACAAAGATAATGTTCCGCAATATCCGTATTGGGATCCGATTGCTGCGTTTGCCTACCTGAAACCTGCCTATGCGGTTCCTGCCGAGGAAAAGTATATTGCTGTAAATACTGACAGAGAAGATGATAGATTCGGCGAAACCACGGCGTTGGATGCAGATGGGTACAATGCGTTATCAGAGAATGATAAATCAAAATATGGTAAGGTCACAGTAATAAACGGGGTGGATCACTTTTGGGATGAAGTAATACGGCTCCTTTGTCTGGAGGATTGACTTCAGGCAAAGCCTTCGGTTAAATCTAAATTGATAAGCACAAAAAAGCCCGTGCTTTTTGGGAAAAGGCAAAAGCACGGGCTATCTCTATGCTGTTTATGTCTCATTGCTTTTTCTCTGCATAGCTATGTTGACACTACCTAATGAGTACTACATTGTTGCAGTCTGTGTTTCTAATGATTTCCGGGGTAAAGGCATAGGGAAGGCGCTTTTGAAAAGTGTTCTGCGCAAGAATTGGGATAAACGCTTCAAATTAGACGTACTATGTGACAACAAAGCTGCGATAAATCTTTATAAAGAGTTGGGGGTTCAAATTGACGGCAAAAGCTATAAAGGATATGCGTTCCCGCCCTCTGCGCAGCCAGATTGTTTTTGCATGACTCGAACCCCATTGAACAGCAGGGCAAATAGAGAACAGCAACAGAACCACCCCACCACGGAATTAGGTTAACTCGATTAGGTTAACCGATTTTTCTAGGTTTCCAAATAAGGTAGTAGATTTTGATAGAAAGTCTACTGCCTTTTTTCTTTGCAAAAACCCTTGAAAATCAAGGTTTTTCAAGACATAGGGTTTGCTTTATCCCGCTGTAGGAGCATT
>JAZRYQ010000074.1:0-2011 GCA_045600805.1 Candidatus Alloscillospira sp.
TTACCTTGATGCTCGGCGTGATCTTTGGCCTGATGTATTATTCCACCAGTCACAATCTGGAACGGGAAAGTATGCGGATGATGGAATCCATTGCGATAAATCCCATGCAGCTAAGGCCACCGAATAAGCCTCATGATGATGTCCGGCTTCCGTATTTCAGCGTGATGATCAATCACGTGGGAGAGGCGACGGAAATCGGCGGCGGATTCTTCGATATGTCCAACAAAGAATTTCTGCGTGAACTTCTGCAAGTGACTTTTGATACGCACAAAAACATAGGTGTGCTCAAAGAATATAACCTCCGTTTTTCCCTCAAAGAGCTTCCAATGGGACAGTGCATTGTGTTTGCAGATATGACAAGCGAGCAGTCCACGCTCCGAAATATGGTTCGAACATTTCTGATGATCGGAAGCGCAGCCTTCCTGGCCTTTCTCATAATCAGTATTCTTCTGGCGCGTTGGGCGGTCAAGCCGGTTGACCGTGCATGGCAGCAGCAGAAGCAGTTCGTTGCGGACGCCTCTCACGAACTGAAAACACCCCTGACGGTCATACAGACATCCGCCGAGCTTCTTCACGCACCGGATTGCCCGGAGGCAGATCGGGAGCCGTTGTCCGGCAGTATTCTTACCATGTCCTCACAGATGCGGGGCCTGGTGGAAAACCTTCTTGATCTTGCAAGGATCGACAATGGGAGTGTCAAAGAGGAATGCAGCATCGTATCCTTCAGCGACATCATATCGGATGCTGCCATGATGTTTGAGCCCGTCTTTTTTGAAAAAGGACTGCCTCTGCGATATGAGATTGAACCGGATATTCAGGTAAACGGCATTTCGGCGCATCTGAAACAACTCATCGGTATTCTGATGGACAATGCCGGTAAATATGCCTCTCCCGGAGGCGAAACATTCGTGAAACTCAGCCGAGGCACGCATAAGCGCTGTCTGTTGGAGGTATCGGATCAAGGCGAACCCTTAAGCCAAGAAGATCTGAAAAACATTTTCAAACGATTCTATCGGGCGGATAAAGCAAGAAGCATGAATCACAGCTACGGTCTCGGCCTTTCCATCGCACAGGCTATTGCAGAGGAGCATCACGGGAAGATCTGGGCAGACAGTGAAGACGGTTACAACCGGTTTACTGTGGAGTTACCCTGCCAGGAATAACAAAACTGAAAAAACACAGTCGGAAATCCAATGATGATCTTCCGGCTGTGTTTTTTCAGTTCACAGATTTTTCACGATTGCTTTCAGCATTGCTTCAGCGGCTGTCAGTAAACTAAGAGTATCACAATGCAACTTAATTGTAGTTTTCTGAAAAGGAGCAATGCTTATGATCACAGTTGAACATCTTACCAAGTATTATGGTGATCATCTGGCCGTAGACGATCTGTCTTTCGAGATCGGTGAAGGCCATGTATACGGTTTTCTCGGGCCGAACGGTGCCGGGAAGTCTACCACCATGAATATTATGACCGGCTGTCTGTCGGCAACAGACGGTCACATTCGCATCGACGGCCACGACATTTTTGATGAGCCGCAGGAAGCAAAAAGACTCATCGGGTATCTGCCAGAGCAGCCACCGCTCTATATGAATGAAACGCCGCTGGATTATCTGAACTTCGTAGGGAAAGCCAAAGGACTCCGCGGCGAAGAGCTTGCACAGCAAATCGGGCAGGTCATCGAGCAAACCGGGATCGGGCAGGTCAAAAACCGCCGAATTTCCGCTCTTTCCAAAGGATATAAGCAACGTGTTGGTATCGCACAGGCGCTTTTGGGAAATCCGAAAGTGATTATTCTGGACGAACCGACGGTCGGCCTCGATCCGCTGCAGATCATTGAGATCCGCGACCTGATCAAGTCTCTCGGTGAAAACCATACGGTTATTTTTTCTTCGCATATTCTTTCCGAGGTGCAAACCATCTGTGACGAGATTCTGATGATCGCAAAGGGGAAGCTGGTCGCCTTCGACACACCGGAAAACCTGGAAAAGCAGCTGCTTTCTCCAAGTCGGA
>JAZRYQ010000075.1:0-2719 GCA_045600805.1 Candidatus Alloscillospira sp.
CGATTTCAAGCCGGACGGTGAAATCGTAAAGCGAATTTTAAAAATCGGCTGTCCGATAGCGCTTCAGGAATTTCTCGTAAACCTCTCGTTTGTGTTCATCACCGCAGTTATCAACGGTATGGGTGTTGCGGCAAGCGCGGCATCGGGCGTTGTGGAAAAGATTATGATCTTTGCCGTCATGCCGATCACGGCTTTCTCGGCCGCGGTTTCTTCAATGAGCGCGAACAACATCGGAGCCAAGCAGCCGGAGCGCGCCGAAAAGTGTATGTGGGTCGCCGTCGGCATTTGCTTCGTATTTGAAATCCTGTGTGCCGTGCTCTGCGTTTTTAAGGGCGATATGCTCGTCGGTATTTTCACGGAAGATAAGGATGTTATCAAAAACGGTTTTGATTATATCCGCTCCTACTGCTTTGACCAGGTATTATTGAGCTTTGTTTTCATCATGAACGGGTATTTCAATTCCTGCGGACACTCGGTATTCACGATGGTGCATTCGCTTATCACGACCTTCTTGGTAAGAGTGCCGCTCGTCATCATTTTCTCCAAAATGGCAAATGTAACGCTTTTCCATATCGGCATATCGGCGCCGATGTCTTCTCTTGCCTCGACGATCATCTGCGTGATATTTCTTGCGATCATGCGAAAAAAGCGCCATACACCGGAGCAAACCATTTCGGCGTGATAAGCTAAATTTTCAAATTCTATTGAAAAAGCAATTATTATTGTATATAATTTAAGCATATATCCGAAAACAAAATTCTAAGGAGGAAACAAACAATGCAAGTTAAAGCCGCCATCACCCACAAGCAGGGTGAGCTTTCAATCGAAACAGTAGAGCTCGCAGAGCCGCAGGCTTCCGAAGTTCTCGTAAAAATCGCAGCCGCAGGCGTATGCCACACGGACGCTGCCGGTCTGCATCAGGTAATTCCCGTAACGCTTCCCGCGATCTTCGGTCACGAAGGTGTCGGCATCGTTGAAAAAGTCGGTGTCGGTGTTGAATCCCTCAAGCCCGGCGACAAGGTCATCCTTTCCTATCCGTCCTGCGGCGCATGCAAAAACTGCGTTGAAGGCGCTCCGTATGCCTGTGAAGACTTAAACCGTCTTTTCTTTGACGGCTCCTACAAAGACGGCACAAAGAGATTTTCTCAGAACGGTCAGCCTGTATCATCCTTCTTCGGTCAGGGCTCCTTTGCTTCTTACGTCGTTGTCGATGCAAGAAACGCCGTCAAGGCTGACGTTGATTCCGTTGACGATCTCGTAAAGCTCTGCTCCCTCGGCTGCGGTGTTCAGACCGGTGCCGGTGCCGTTCTCAACGCTCTCGTTCCCGAGCCTGAATCCTCTCTCGTCGTATTTGGCTGCGGCGGCGTCGGTATGGCTGCTATCATGGGCGCGAAGATCCGCGGCTGCTCCAAGATCATCGCGGTCGACGTTGTTCCGTCCCGTCTTGAAATGGCAAAAGAGCTCGGCGCAACACACTGCGTAAACGGCAAGGAAGTTGACACGGTTGCGGCGATCAAGGAAATCACCGGCGGCGGCGCAAATTACAGCGTAGAGTGCTCCGGTATCCCCGTGCTTATCAAGCAGGCTCTTGCATGTCTGTGCAGACTCGGCAAATGCTGCCTCGTCAGTGTAACAGGTGACACGGAAGTTCCCATCGCTCTTGAGCCGCTGATCATGAATCCGAGCGTACAGCTCGTCGGCGCAACAGAGGGCTGCTCAAATCCGCAGACCTTTATTCCGAAGCTCGTTCAGTTCTTCAAGGAAGGCAGACTGCCTGTTGACAAGCTCATAAAATTCTATGACTTTGAAGACATCGAAAAGGCATTTGAGGATTCCGCAAAGGGCATCACGATCAAGCCCATCCTCGTACTTGACAAATAAGTAAATCTTTGTTTTCGGGCACAGGTACACTGTGCCCGAAACTTTAAATTGAAAGGAGAACCACCATGGGAAAAGCTCTTGAAGGAAAAGTTGCCATTGTCACAGGCTCCGGTCAGGGTGTCGGACGTGCTCTCGCACTCAAATACGCATCCGAGGGTGCAATGGTCATCACAAATAACCGCAAGCCGGGCAACAGCGAAACAAAGCAGCTTACGCCGGAAGAAATCGCAACACTGTCCCCGGAGGATCTTGCAAAGGTCAGGGAGCGTTACGCAATGCTCGCCGGTGACGCCGGTACGACAGCAAACACGATCATCGCAAACGGCGGTAAAGCCGCTCCGTTCTTCGGGGATATCGGAAATCATGAAACGGCCAAAGAGATCGTCGAGTTTGCCGTAAAAACATTCGGAAAAATCGACATTATCGCAAACATCGCCGGTGCATTCGGCTTCGGCTCAATATGCGATATCGACGAGGAAACATGGGACAGAGTTACGACCGTCAAGCCGAAAGGCTATTATAACATCATCCACTTTGCTGCGCCCTACATGATGGAGCAGAAATGGGGACGCATCATCAACTGCACATCGCGCGCATGGCTCGGTGACTGGATACTCCACCCCGAATACTGCGCGGCAAACGCAGGCGTTGTCGGTCTCACCAGAGCCGTTGCGATCGAGCTTTATCCGTACAACATCACCTGCAACGCCTTCTCGCCGTTCGCGGCAACGCGCGCATCCATTGACCTTGAGGCGTCACATCTTGTAAAATCCGACCGCAAAAAGGCAATGGGCGGTCTTCCGCAGTTCACATATGAGCAGACACCGCCTCCGGAGGC
>JAZRYQ010000076.1:0-11301 GCA_045600805.1 Candidatus Alloscillospira sp.
CTCCCTCTTCTGCTGATCTCACGGTTCTGGCAGAATGAGCATCCGAGCGGACATCCGCAGAAGAAAACAGCTCCGCTGCCTCTCGTTCCGCTGATGCACGGCTCTTCCCACTCGTGGAGCATCACGCGGGCAAGTACGATCTCATCGGTGCATCCGCATCTGCCGGGATGCACGCCTCTGTCGACACCGCAGTTTCGGGGACAAAGAGTGCAGGAACTCATTTTTCGACTCTCGTGCGGTCGTTCAGCATACCGTTCTTGAGATCCCACAGCTTCTGCGAGAGGTCGACGTAATAGTTGTGCGGATTTTCAAATCTCTTGACTTCCTCCCACAAAAGCTCGGTCTGCTCAGCGCAATACTTTTTGATATCCTCAAGCGTGGGACTGTTATAAACACACTCGCCGTTTTTGAAAATCGGGACAAGCAGAGGCTTTGCCGTGAAATCCGTTATCGTTTTTGTTTTCCATATCGCTTTCGGGTCGAATAGCTCGAGAGGCTTTGATTCGTTGATTTCCTCATCATAAAGCACAAGCTGGTCGGCAATGGCTTTTCCCGTGTCGTTTTCAAAGATCCTGTAAACCTTTTTGCTGTGCGGATTCGTGATTTTATCGACGTTTTCGCTGATTTTGATTTTCGGCTTGATCTCGCCGTTTTCTTCGATCGCAACAAGCTTGTACACGCCGCCGAAAACAGGCTCGCTTTTCGCGGTGATCAGCCTTTCACCGACGCCGAAGGAATCAATTTTCGCACCCTGCCTTATCAAATCTTCAATCAGATACTCGTCAAGCGAATTGGACACGACGATCCTGCATTGCGGAAGTCCCGCATCATCGAGCATTTTTCTCGCTTTTTTCGTGAGATATGTAATATCGCCGGAATCAAGCCTTATTCCGAAATTGTTGATACCCTTCGGGACAAGAACTTCTTTGAAAACGCGTATCGCGTTCGGTATACCGCTTTTCAGCGTGTTATATGTATCCACAAGAAGCGTTGCATTCGTCGGATACAGCTCACAGTAGGTTTTGAATGCCTCATACTCGGTGTCAAACATCTGCACCCATGAATGGGCGATCGTACCGAGTGCGGGAACGCCGTAAATTTTCTCGGAAAGCGTATTTGCCGTACCGGCGCAGCCGCCGATATAAGCCGCTCTTGCGCCGACAACCGCAGCAGACTCGCCCTGTGCTCTGCGTGATCCGAATTCCATGACGGCTCTTCCCTGCGCCGCTCTGCATATTCTCGCGGCTTTCGTGGCGATCAGAGACTGATGATTGACGGCAAGCAGGATATATGTCTCGAGAAGCTGCGCTTCGATGGCAGGCGCTCTGACGGTCATAATAGGCTCATTCGGAAAAATAGGCGTTCCCTCGGGCATGGCGAAAATATCGCCGGTGAAGCGGAAATCCGCAAGATAATCGAGAAAACCGTCGTCAAAAATTCCTTTTTTCCGTAAAAGCGCAATATCATCCTTGTCAAAATGCAGAGATTTCACATACTCGATCACCTGTTCAAGACCGCAGGCAATGGCGTAACCGCCGCCGTCAGGAACATTTCTGAAAAACACGTCAAAATAAGATATTCTGTCCTTTAGACCGCTTTTAAAATAGCCGTTTCCCATCGTAAGCTCATAAAAATCACAGAGCATCGCTTTATTCTCGTATGACATTTCAACGCCTCACATATCTGTGTAATTAAATTTGAGTATATAACAATCAAAATCGTTTGTAAATGAAAAAACATGATAAGTTTACAAATATTTAATGGCATATTCCGATAAATGGTGTATAATACACGCATGAGGGGTGAAATGAATATGCTGCTGACGACAGAAAAAATGATAATGCCCAATGTTGAATTGCGCTGTATCAGAACAGACAAGTTTAAAACCGCACTGATCTCTGTGAATTTTATTACCCCGCTTTCTGCAAAAACCATTTCCAAAACGAAGCTGCTGCCGAGTGTTCTGCTTCGCGGCTGTGTTTCGCATCCGGATATGCAGAGTCTTTCTCTTTACCTTGAGGAGCTGTACGGAACGACGCTTGATTCTTATATTCGCAAAAAAGGGGAAACGCTGTCAATGGGTGTTTACGCCGGCTTTGTTGACGATGATTTTCTTCCGAAAGGAGAAAACCTGCTTGAAAAAGCGGCTTCGCTGCTCGGAGAGATCGTTTTGTCCCCGGTAACACGCGGCGGGCTTCTGCTTTCCGATTATGTCGAAAGCGAAAAGCTGAATCTTATCGACAAAATCAATGCCGCAAAAAACGATAAGACAGCCTATGCCGTGGATCTGCTGATTGAAAGGATGTGCGCAAACGAAGCATACGGTACGCCTCGCTTCGGCACAGAAGCACAGGTAAGCGCGATAAACGCCCGCTCTCTGACGAAGTTTTACAGGGATATAATTTCATCTTCAAAGCTTGTCATTCAGTACTGCGGCAGCGCAGCGCCCGACCGGGTCGAGCTCGCGATCCTGAACGCCTTTTCCGCTCTTCCGAGAAAGAGCGTAACTTCCGTTCCGGCGACTGAGGTAATATGCACGCCGTCGGGAGATGTAAAAACCTTTGAGGATCATTTCGACGTGGTACAGGGTAAGCTCACAATGGGCTTCAGGCTCGGAGAGATCCAAAAAACGGCAACAAAATCCGCACTTATGGTTTTCAATGAAATCTTCGGCGGCAGCGGTAACTCCAAGCTGTTTGACAATGTCCGGGAAAAGCTTTCTCTGTGTTATTATGCTTCGTCTTATATCGAGGATAAAAAAGGTCTTGTCATCGTTTATTCCGGTGTTGACTGTAAAAACTTCGCAGCGGCATATGATGAGATACTGGCACAGCTGGAAGCAATAAGAAACGGTGACTTTACAGGCGAAGAGCTGGAAGCGGCAAAGGCTCTTATCATCTCCAACATCAGAATGCGTCTTGACAGTCCCGGCGGGCTGGAGGGACAATACTTTTCCGCGGTGCTTGCAGAGGACGAGCAGACGCCGGACAAGCTGATCACCCAGGCATCCCTTGTCACAGCGGAAGATATTGTCGCCATTGCGAAAAGCATCTGGCTTGATTCTGTTCACTATATTAAGCCAAACGGAGGTGACGCAGATGAAGAGTAAAGGGTATGAGCACATCGGAGAAACCGTGATTTCCGAAAAGCTTCCGAACGGGCTCGGTATATTTGTCATACCGAAACGCGGGTACAGCAAAAAATACGCCATGTTTGTGACAAGCTACGGAGGCGCAGACAGACGCTTCAAAATCGGCGGCAAATGGATAGACACTCCCGAAGGGGTCGCGCATTTTCTTGAGCATAAAATGTTCGATATGGAGGGCTACAACGCACTTGCGGAGATAACGAAGCTCGGCGGAAATCCAAACGCGTTCACATCGTCTGACATGACTGCGTACTACTTTTCCTGTACGAATGCTTTTGAGGATTGCCTTGCCCAGCTTCTGAAATTTGTTTCGACCCCGTATTTTACAGAGGAAAGCATAAGCAAGGAGCGCGGGATCATCGGGCAGGAGATCTGTATGACCGATGATGAACCGGATTACACACTGTATTACAATCTCATGAAAGCGCTCTACAAAAATCATCCGCTTCGCCATTCCGTTGCAGGAACCGTGGAGAGCATCGCGGAAATCACGACGGAAACGCTCTATAACTGTCACCGAGTTTTCTATTCTCCGTCAAATATGGTACTGTGTGTTGTCGGCGATGTTGACGCGCAAAGCGTGATCGCGTCTGCAAGAGATATTTTACCGACTGAATATGCGGAAATACCGACCGCGGATTACGGTGAAGCAGAAGGAATGACGGCAAATATGCGCAGTATATCCGCAAAAATGGATGTCGGCATACCGCAGTTTATGGTCGGATACAAATGCGGTCCTGCTTTATCGGGGAACGATTCCTTGAAATATTCTCTGACGGCAGAGCTTGCGATCGAGCTGATCGCGGGAGAATCCTCAACGCTGTACACGGACATGTATTCACAAGGTCTGATAAACAAATCGTTCGGCGCATGCTTTGAAGCCGTCACAAATCAGTCACACGTGTTTTTTGAAGGTGAAAGCAAAAAGCCCGAGGAAGTCATCGACAGAATAGCTTCGGCGGTTATGCGCGCTTCCAAAAACGGTTTTGACAAATCTGCGTTCAGCCGTGTAAAGAAGGCAATGCTCGGCAAATTGATACGCTCATACGGCTCATTTGAAAACCTGTGCATATCCACGGCGGAATCATATTTCAGAAAAAGCGATGAGTTTTCAAAATATGACGTACTGATGTCAATTACCGAACAGGATGCCGCTGACTTTGTCGCTGCCAGAATGCTTGACTGCGGCTTTGCTTCATCGGTGATCTTACCGGCTGATAAATAAAACGAGAGGCGAATTTTTATGGACATGAGAGATGCGGTAATTTCTTTTCCGATGTTCGGAGAAAGCTTCCACTTTGATCCGAGCCCGAATATCAATGTATTCGGCAGAGACATATACTGGTACGGTATAATCATTGCCTGCGGCTTTCTGCTTGCGGTGGCTTACGGTATGCGCAGAACAAAAGATTTCGGCGTAACACAGGATAATCTTCTTGATATGCTGCTCGTATCCGTTCCGCTTGCGATCGTCGGAGCAAGATTATACTATGTGATATTCAATCCGGGCAACTATTTCGGTCCCGGGAAATGGGGAAACATCGTAAAGATATGGGAAGGCGGTCTCGCCATTTACGGCGGTGTCATCGGTGCGGTCATCGGACTTGTGATCATCTGTAAGGCGCGTAAAATTCCGATCAAGCCGATGCTTGATATCGGCGGTCTCGGACTTCTGATCGGTCAGGCGATCGGCAGATGGGGAAACTTCATGAACCGTGAGGCCTTCGGCTCGGTAACGGATGTTTTCTGCAGAATGGGGCTCACGCTGCCCGGTAAAGAAACGGTATATGTTCATCCGACATTTCTTTATGAAAGTCTTTGGAACGTGGTGGGATTTTTCATTCTTCACTATGTTTCAAAAAAGCACCGCAAATTCGACGGGCAGATCTTCATTATGTATCTCGGCTGGTACGGCTTGGGAAGATTCTTTATTGAAGGACTGAGAACAGACAGCCTTTACATCGGTCACACCGACATACGTGTATCACAGCTTTTAGCGCTTATCTGCTTCGGTCTTGCCGTGACATTTCTTATCAAATATTTCGTTGACAAGCGCGGCAGCTTCCCGATGCTGCAAAGCGAGATCGCGGCACAGAAGGCAGCAGAACATGCAACAGAAAACGCACCGGAAAACACATCCGATGCAGAAACAATCACAAACACCGGCGACAACGCCGATGAAAATATGAAACAGGAGTGAATAAAATGACAAATTTTGATGAAATTAAAGACAAAGCATTGGAAACCCTCGGAACGATAATCGACAAATCAACGGAAATCTACAACGCCGCTGAAGAAAAGGCTAAAAAGCTTGCGAAGATTGCAAAAATCAAGAGCGAAATTTCGAAAAACTATACGGAAGTGAGAAAGCTCTATGCAGATCTCGGCAGCCTGTATTACACGCTTCACGCAGCAGCGCCCGAAGATGCCATGGCGCAGCTCTGCGAGGAAATCAAGCTTCTGCTCGACAAAGTCGCTGCCTGCCAGAACGAGCTTGAGTCCATGGAGAAAGCGGAAACCGCTCAGTACGCTCCGGCAGACGAGCAAGAAGCCGAAGCAGCAGCGGAAGAAGACGCAACAGAAGAATGATTTGTTCGAAATTCATTTGTAATTTATTTCACTATTTCTAATAAAATTTATAATTTCACATGATTTTTATATTTTACTTGTTTTGAAAGCTTGACACATTCCACTAAATGTTGTAAATTTTATAAGGAATACATTGCAGAATACGGTATATGCCGTTTGTTTTGCAAACCTTAACTTTAACTAAATAACAAAGGAGTTTTTTAATCATGATAATTATCGGTGAAAAGCTTAACGGCTCTATCCCCTCCTGTGCAAAAGCTATCGCAGCACGCGATGAAGCTTACATCAAGGACATCGCCATGAAGGAAACAGCAGCCGGCGCTACCTACATTGACGTTTGCGCTTCCGTTAAAGACAACGAAGTCGAAACTCTCAAATGGATGATCGACCTTGTTCAGGAAGTTACAGACCTGCCCATCTGCGTTGACAGCCCGGATGCACACGCTCTTGTTGAAGCGATCAAGTTCTGCAAAAAGCCCGGTATCGTTAACTCCGTATCAGGTGAAGGCGATAAGATGGATGTTATCTTCCCCGCTATCGCAAATACGAAATGGGAAGTCGTTGCTCTTCTTTCCGATGATACAGGTATTCCTAAATCCGCTGCTGACCGTCTGAGAGTGTTTGACAAGATCATGGCAAAGGCTAAGGAGTACGGCATTGCTCCGAACCGCATCCACATCGATCCCCTTGTAGAAATGCTCTGTGCTATCGACGAAGGCGGCATCTCCATGGTCGTTGAAGTCATGACAAAGATCCGTGCACAGTATCCGACGATCCACATCACCGGTGCTATCTCCAACATCTCCTTCAACCTCCCCGCACGTAAAATGGTCAACCAGGCATTCTGCGTCCTTGCTATGAATGCAGGTCTTGACAGCGGCGTTCTCGATCCTACCAACAGAGACCTCATGGGCATGATCTATGCAACAGAAGCTCTCCTCGGTATTGACGATTACTGCGTAGAATACATCGACGCATATCGCCGTGATCTCTTCGGTAAACAGCCGGCAAAGGCTTAAGTTACACTATATCAGATTAAAACAAACAAATTTTATTTAGGAGGATTTACACATGTCAAAGATTCAGGAAGTTGCTCAGGCAGTAGAAAACGGTAAGGTAAAACTCATTCAGGGTCTTGTTCAGGAAGCAATCGACGAGGGTAACGACCCCACAGCTATCCTCAACGAGGGTATGATCGGCGCTATGAACGTTGTCGGTGCTAAGTTCCAGGCAAACGAGATCTTCGTTCCTGAGATGCTCGTAGCAGCTAAGACAATGAAGAAGGGCGTTGAAGTTCTTCGTCCGCATCTCGCCGGCGACAGCATCGCCGCAAACGGCAAGTTCATCATCCGCACAGTCCCCGGTGACCTTCACGACATCGGCAAGAACCTCGTTGCTCTCATGGTTGAATCCGCAGGCTTCGAAGTTATCGACCTCGGCGTTGATGTTCCTGCTGAGACATTCGTTAAGACAATCAAAGAGAACCCGGATTGCAAGCTCGTTGGCGCATCCGCTCTTCTCACAACAACAATGGATTCTCTCCGCAACACCGTTAAGGCTATGATCGACGCCGGTTGCAAAGACCAGGTTAAGATCATGGTGAGTGGCGCACCTATCACACAGGCTTTCGCAGACGAAATCGGTGCAGATGCTTACACTCCCGATGCAGGTGCTGCTGCTGTTAAGGCAAAAGAGCTTGTCAAGGCATAAGTTAATCGCTTGATAATTTTAAAGCAGGTGTCGCAAGACACCTGCTTTATTTTATATATCAATGTCTATCCCGAAATAGTTTTTGCGGAATTTTTTGGGAGAAATCCCCGTTTCTTTTTTGAATACCTTTGAAAAATAACTCTGGTCTTTAAAGCCGCACAAAACGGCGATTTCGGCAATTGCAATGCCTTCGCGGGTGAGCAGCTTTTTGCTCTTTTCGATTCTGACGTTTGTGATATAATCCGTAAGGCTTATTCCCGTTTCCTCCTTGAAAATGCTGCTGAGATAGGATTTGCTGAGGTAAACCTCCCGGGCAAGCGTATCGAGCGTAAGTTTTTCGTTGCAGTTTTTCTTGATATAGTTCGTGACCTTGAAAACGACATCGGAATGTTTTACCTGCGCAAGGTCAAAAGCCTGAATGATAAAGCGTCTGACAATATCGGATATCCAAACGGCGAGCTGGTCAACATCATTGTTGCGCTCGATCTGACGAATGTAGTTTTCGGAAAGTCTGAAAATCTCATTGGAATCGGCGCCGGCTTCGATCGTTGCGCGCGAGAGCATGACGAGAATCTCAAGCATACGCGCTTTTATCGAGTTGATATCATAATTGCTGTAAACATATACATGCGCAAGCACTTCGTTGAGCATATCAAGTGCCGTGTTCTTTTCACCGCGCAGGACCGCCGCACGAAGGTCTTTTTCGTAGGAAAGCAGCGAATCCGCGCTTTGATTTCCGGTGCCATCATAGTAATCCTTTGCCTTGTATATGTCCTTTAGAATCTGCTCCTGGTCATAAAGCAGATTGCGGTATTTCTGCTCCTCGACACCGGAAATTTCGGACACGACGCAGGAGAGTATTTCGGAAATATGACGTACATCCTGGGTGGAATAGGATTTGACATCAAGGATATCGACAGACTGCTCCGGAAGCGGAATATCGGCAATAACGTCCTGGTGTTCGCCCATGACAAGTGGACCGATGACCAGTCCGCCCGACAGCGCGCCAATATCGGAGGAAATCGACGCAGCGATAAACGTAAGCCCCATAGGACAGTAATATATATACTTTCCGTTCCAACGATGTGCTTCATTGCAGCCGTAAATGCACGTCATTGTTTCATCGGCTGTTTCAAATCTGCATTTCGAGCAGAAAGAAGAAAACGCCTCGCTTTTGTAAACCTTCGGGGGTTTGCTTTCGGGAACATCAACAATGTTGCACGGGAGTTTCAAAAGCTCGCTGAAATGCTTCTGATATTTTTCACATTTTTTCAACAGTTGCTCGTTCATCGTTCTCCTCCAGTTTTCTTTTTTAACAGTATACAATTTACAATTACAAATTTCAACTGAAAATTTGTAATTATTTTTTAGATAAAAGGTAAATTTATCTTTAATTTCTTGTCAATATTCTACAACTTACGTCAAAAATACTGATAATCATGTATTAAAATACTCATAATCAGTATTATTTAAAATACAAATGTCTCAATATATTTTGTAAAATTTTTTGCAAATTAATCTTATATTTTTGACAAATATATGTTGACAGACGACATATGTCGTGATATGATATATGTCGTAATATGACATATATCAGGAGGCGATATAATTGAAAAGAGCAGAACCTCTGTCAGAGAGCTATTATTACATTCTGCTTTGTCTTTCCAAAGGGGCAAACCACGGTTATGGCATAATGCAGATGACAGATAAGCTCTCGGGCGGAGACGTAAAAATCGGCTCCGGCACCATGTACGGAGCAACAAGCAGCATGATAAAAAAGGGCTGGATAACGGAAGTCATGTCCGACGAGCCCGGTGTAGAACGTCGCAGGCTTTATAAACTTACAATCAGCGGCAGAGAGGCACTGAATGCCGAGATCGTTCGTCTGAAACGAATGCTTGAAAATGCGGCGGAGGTGTAAAAATGGCAAAGAATCATAAGACTTCACATAAGATGTATTTTGCATGGAATTTTCTCGACGAAATTGATGATTTAAACAAAGCATCCGAGAACGGATGGCAGCTTATACGGGGAGGTTGCTTTCGCAGTAGATTTATTAGAAATTCCGATTTACAATATCGCTATCAGATTGATTTCGGAAAAATCACGGATATGCCAAGGTATATTGAAACGTACCGTGAACAGGGCTGGGAATATATAAATTCTACTTTTAATAATTTTCACTATTTCCGCAAGCTGTATGATCCGAGCTTGCCGGAAGAAGAATACGAGATCTATACTGACAAGGATTCCCTCGATAAAATGAAAAAGCGTTGGTCAAATATAGCCATAATTCTCAGTGTGATCCTATTTCTGTATGTAGCAGCAGAGGCAGTATTCTTAATAATAACACCTCGTTTGTCTACTCTGATTCTATTCTTAACAATGCTATTCGAAGGTTGTATCCTGCTGATCGGCGCATATGTCATGCGCCATTCCGCTAAAGTTAAAAACAGAAAACTTGTCAATATTCTGCCTGCCCTGTTCATTCTTATTATAGTTTCTGGATTGGCAGGAGGCATCTATTTTGGGGTTAACCGATCATATTTTAACTGGGAACAAAACGGGTCGGAGCTCAATAACCTGAATTCGATATCCGGCGATATCGGAATCAACTACACGGATAACTATTCTCTTGATTTGGACATTGATTCTCCCGTTCCGATCACGGTTTCGATTCTTAACAGCGACGGAGAAGCCGTATATTCCCAGACAGCAGAACAGCATCATGAGAAAAATACCCGGTTAAAGCTCCGCAAGGGTATATACAACATAAGCGTCTGCGCCGAAACGAGCGCGGATTCCGAATGGAGGATGTACATCAGTATAGACTGATAAAAATCGCCGACAAAGTCGGGCAGACTTTTCCGACGAAAAAACTCGCGCTCCATCGCATCGGGCTTCGCCCTCTTTGGTCGGCGCGAGGGCAATCTGAGCTTGCCTCAGGGTGTTTTTGGGGCGGCAAAGCAGTACTATCCCAAATTTTGTGTAAACACCATATTCGGTGCAAAACAGAGCAAAATATATTCGAGGCGGGAGCGGCGGAAGCTGCTACCGCCTTGTCTACAAAATAACGCTGAAGGAACCGGATGTCAAGGGCGGCTTGCCGTTCATCCGGACCCTTGACATCCGGAGACGGCAGTGTTAATCAGGCATACGGTCGTCAAAATAGACAGCCAGTTGTGCGTGGATACGGCTCCAATCCTGCCGTCTGCCGGTCCATTTTTTCGTAATATCCATCATTGCCAGATACAGCATCTTGAACAGACTGTCATCGGTCGGAAAGACGGATTTTGCCTTCGTCACCTTGCGGAGCTGTCGGTTGAATCCCTCAATAGCATTCGTCGTATAGATCAGACGCCGTACCTCCTCCGGGTACTTGAAGTAGGTGCTGAGGTTTGGCCAGTTATCCCGCGAGGACTGCGCAATTTTCGGATATTTGCCGTCCCATTTCTCCGCGAAGGTGTCCAGAGCGTCTATCGCGGCAGGCTCGTCCACCGCCCCGTAGACCGCTTTTAAGTCTGCCACAAGCGCCTTGATGTCTTTGTACGATACATACTTTGTGGAGTTCCGGAGCTGGTGAATGATGCAGTTCTGAATCTCCGTTTTCGGAAATACTGCTTCAATGGCATTGGAAAAACCGGTGAGATTATCCGTACAGGCGATGAAAATGTCCTCTACACCGCGATTTCGCAGCGAATTCAGCACCGAAGCCCAGTATTTGGCGCTCTCGTTCTCGCCTACCCACATACCAAGAACGTCCTTTTTTCCGTCCAGATCAATGCCGATGGCAATTGCGGTACAACGTACTTACAAAGTAAGCCTTTAGTCAAATACTATCAGCCAAGAAAAAG
>JAZRYQ010000077.1:0-2885 GCA_045600805.1 Candidatus Alloscillospira sp.
CTATACCTGCGAAAAGTGCGGCGAGTACAAATTTGAAGCTACGAAAAAGGGCGCCTGCGCAAAATTTGCCGTTGAGGTTGCCGCCGTTTCTCCCACCGCAACCAAAGACGGTCACGAAGCGGGCACATGGTGCTCTGAGTGCCACAAGGTCCTCTCCGGTATGGAAACGATCCCGGCAGCGGGATATCAGACGATCCTTGATGATACACTTGAACAGCTTGCAGAAACAGTCAGCGAACCGGCTTTCGGAACAGGCGCAGGCGAATGGTCAGTTCTTGCTCTGGCTCGCGGCGAATACTACCCGACGGGCGATAAGTATTTTGAAGAATATTACGCACGCGTTGCCGAAACGGTCGCAGAAACAGCCGCATCGGTCAACCTTAACGGCGCTCTGCATAAGAACAAATCCACGGAAAACTCCCGTCTTATCATGGCGCTTTCGGCGATCGGCAAAAAACCGACAAGTGTCGGCGGTGTCAATGTCCTCGGTGCGTATGACGCAAACGGCTTTAACTGGATCAAAAAGCAGGGCATCAACGGCCCGATCTTTGCACTCATCGCTCTTGACAGCAACAATTATACGACAACAGACTCAACGCTTCGTCAGCAGTGCGTTGACTTCATCCTTGAAAAAGAGCTTGAAGGAGGCGGCTGGGCGCTTTCCGGTACTGCGGCTGACCCGGATATCACATCCATGGCACTGCAGGCACTCGTCAATTACAAATCGGACGTAAATGTTGCCGCGGCAGCAAACCGCGCCTTTTCGGCACTTTCCGCAATGCAGCAGGATAACGGCGGCTTTGCATCCTGGGGAAGTGTCAACTCCGAGAGCATCGCGCAGGTGATCGTCGCCTGCACAGCATGGGGCATTGATCCTGACACGGATGCAAGATTTGTCAAAGATGGCAATTCTGCTCTCGAAGCACTTCTTGCGTTCTATATCGAAGACGGTCACGGTTTTGCCCATGTTCTTGCAAGCGGCGGCGGTTATACCGGCGGCGAGATAAACGGGATGGCGACCGATCAGGCCGCTTACGCGCTCGTAGCTTTCGACCGCTTTGCAAAAGGCAAAACGGCACTGTATGACATGACGGATGTTGTTGCACCCGGTTCTATTTCCATTGTCCCGGAAATTAATGAAGGTACAGCAGAAGTGACGATTCCCGATTATGTGACGGTTGAAAAGAATGAGCCTCTCGTTTTCAAAGCAACAACAGAGCAGGAAGTAGAAAAAGCAGAGATCACGATCCCTGCATCCCTTATGGAAAACATTGCAGACGCAAGCAAACTTGAACTCCAGACAAACGTCGGTACAATCGTGTTCGACAAAGCCGCTCTCGGTCAGATGGCAGGGGATTCCGCTGTATGCATTTCCCTGGAAGAGGGCGAACCCGATGCGCAGACCGGTGCCGTAATATTCACTTTCACGGCTACAAACGAAGACGGTGAAAATGTATTTGCGGAGGGTAGTGAAGGCTCTGCAACCGTTTCTGTAGATTTTGCCGCGCCTGAAGAGGGCAAAGAAATCCATGTCTATTATGTAAAAGATGACGGAACAAGGCAGCGCGTTGAAGCGAGCTACGAAGACGGCAAGCTGATCTTCACAGTCGAACATTTCAGTATGTATGAAGCTGTTGAAGAAGACGCCGATATCAAAGCAACACTTACACTCCCCGAAAACATTGAGAACAAAGCAGATGCAACATTCAACGCCATGGTCTTGCTTGATAACTTCCCGACGGATTACAGACTGCTCGACGGCATCGTAACGATCCCCGAAGGCGTTGAAGTTACAGGCGTCACGATGGGCTCCCGTATTTCGGGCGGTGATGTTTCCTACTTTGTCGAAGAGGAAACAGGCAAGCTCCGTATCGTTTATTTCGACGCAAATGAAGGTGCTGTTCTCACGGACAGCGGCGATGAATACCCCGTAGAGCTCATGACGATAAGCTGCAAGCTTGAAAACGTGCTTGCGGTCGATGAACTTACGCTTGCTGTTACCGGCATGAGCTTTAAGCAGACATCCGAGAGCGAAACACAGCTCATCGTAAACACAGCGTCCGCAGCCGACACGGCAAACCTCGTCGAAGGCGTTTCCTTTGCCGTTGCGACGCTTTACACAGGCGACGATATCGACCTCATTGGCGCTGACAAGACAGCTATCGCCATATACGTCACCGGCGTTGCCAACGGTGCAAAAATCGAATACAACGACGGAACGAACGCTGTTTCGCTCAAGTACAATCAGGCGATCTCCGACAAGCTCGGTATTTCCTCATATCTTGCGATCATAGCATCCGATATGAGCCTTGCCGGCTTTGCAATGGAAGAAAATTACACGATCACGGCAGAAAACGCGTCATCCGTAAGCTTCGGCGATGTGAACGACGACACTGTCATCAACGCGCAGGATGCGCTGAACATCGTAAACTTCTGGCTCAGAAGTATCGATGCTCCGACGGATGACGAGATCCTCCGGGCAAACGTAACGGGTGATAGCCGGATCAACACATTCGATGCTCTCGGTATCGTAGAATACTTCGTTGACGGCGACGAATTTGCAATCGTAAATCTTGCCGCAACGGCAGGAAACGGAGCAAACGCATAAATGAACAAAAAGAAGATTATCATCATTTCGATCATCATTTTAATACTGATCGCGGGGATAATTGTGTTCATTAAACTGCGAAGCGGAGGGGAAATTTTCCCCTCCGCTCCGGCGGTTATCATCGAAACGCCGGACAAGATGAACGCAGATGACCGTGAGCCGTTTTCATTAAAATTACAGCTTACTTCTTTAACAGGCGACAATTATCCCGCCGCAAGCTTTTCGATCCGCTTTGATCCGTCCAAGCTTGAATTCCTCGGCATTGAAGAAGGCAATA
>JAZRYQ010000078.1:0-3802 GCA_045600805.1 Candidatus Alloscillospira sp.
TATGTTGAAGGTAAGCTCTTTATATGTGATCTGCCAGTTTTCGGGAAGCTTGCCCTTATCCCAGCTTCCTCCGCCTGTCGAGGCGCGCGAATATTTAGCGCTCGGTTTTTTCCATGCCGGATCATTTCTCGGGGTATGCCATATTGCCTGCGGATCCGGTCTTACGAGGGTGAATTTTCCCCACCGTTCAAGCTTCTCTCCGTCAGAGCAGTCAAGCACCTGAAAATCGCTCCATCCGTCTGCCAACCACATATACATATTACTCCCATGATACAAATAATAGTGAATTATATCACTTATTGAGCATTTCGTCAATTTATATTGCCATTTTTTACGCATTGTTAATAATTCAAATTCTTTATGTAATTTCCGAAATATGACTTTTAAATCCGTGCAATATGTGGTAGAATCATTCCGTACCATGCCAAAACGAAAGGGGGCGGTTTCCGTGCCGAAAAAATATGAACACAGAATGCAGTGCGCACAGAACAGAAAGGCTCTGCACGATTATTTCGTACTTGAACGGTACGAAGCGGGAATCGAGCTTTTCGGTACAGAGGTGAAATCCGTCAGAATGGGAAGCGTCAACTTAAAGGACGCTTTCTGTACGATCAAGGACGGGGAAATTTTTGCTCACGGCATACATATAAGCCCGTATGAAAAGGGCAATATATTCAACCGCGAGCCATTGCGGGCAAAGCGTCTTCTGATGCACAAGCGTGAGATCATGAAGCTTTTCGGCCGTATAAAGCAGGAAGGGTTAACGCTCATTCCCCTTTCGCTGTACTTCAATGATTCGCGCCGCGTCAAGGTCGAGCTCGGTCTTTGCAAGGGCAAAAAGCTGTATGACAAGCGTGAAGCTGACGCAAAGCGCGATGCAAACAGAACAATACGTGAGAATTTAAACTGAAGGAGAATAATTACTATGGCAAATCCTGTTGTGACAATGAAAATGGACACCGGCAAAATCGTAAAGCTTGAGCTTTATCCCGATATAGCTCCGACCACCGTCAATAATTTTATCGATCTTGTCAATCGCCGATTTTATAACGGTCTTGTCTTTCATCGCGTGATTGAGGGCTTCATGATCCAGGGCGGAGACCCCGAAGGCAGTGGTATGGGCGGCCCGGGTTACTCGATCCCGGGCGAATTTGCAAGAAACGGTTTTAACAACACGCTCAGGCACTCACGCGGCGTTATCTCCATGGCTCGTTCTTCCCATCCCGATTCCGCGGGCAGTCAGTTCTTCATCATGCACGACGACGCGCCGCATCTTGACGGCTCGTATGCAGCTTTCGGAAAAGTCATTGAGGGCATGGAGGTCGTGGACGAGATTGCAGCGACGAAAACAAATCCGTATGACCGTCCGTTCAAAGAACAGAAAATAGCAAAAATGACAGTCGATACCTTTGGTGTTGACTATCCTGCGCCGAAAAAAGCAAGATGACGGCGATCATTACCGGTGCATCGTCCGGTCTCGGAGCGGAATTTGTCAAGGCTGTTTCGGCGCTTATGCCGGAAATCGACGATTTCTGGCTTGTCGCGCGGCGTAAAGACAGGCTGGATAAGCTTCTTGAAAATCTCGGCAAGCCCGGACATGCCGTTTCCTGTGACATATCGGATAAATCCGGCTGGGACGTACTCAAAGCCGAGCTTGAAACGAAAAAGCCTGACGTTAAGCTTCTTATAAACTGTGCGGGAGCCGGAAAAATGGGCGATATTGCCGATTCAGACGCCGAAACACAGACAAAAATGGTCGCGCTCAACGTAGCCGGTCTCACGGCGGTCACGACGCTTGTACTGCCCTACATGGCAAGCGGCGCAAAAATCATCAATGTTTCGTCTATTTCGTCTTTCTGTCCGAACGCACGTCTCACGGTTTACAGCGCGACAAAAGCGTATGTTTCGTTTTTCTCACGCGGACTCGGGCTGGAATTGAAGGACAAAGGCATAACGGTAACGGCTGTCTGTCCCGGCCCGATGGAAACGGAATTTCTCGGCCTTGCGGGAATAAAATCAAAAACCTTTGACAGACTGCCGAGAACAAAGCCGGAATTTGCCGCATTCGGCGCAGTCAAGGCGGCTTTACACGGGAAATCCGTTTACACGCCGCGGTTTTTCTTTCAGTTTTACCGCGTTGTCGCAAAAATTCTGCCGCAAAGTCTTATGATATATCTTGCGCGCACATAAGATTCAGCATATAATATAAGAAGTTCGGTTTTATGGGGCTGTATCGGTTTCGACGGGGGTGTGGAGGCCGGAATAGCGGGCGGAGGTGTCTGACCTCCTTAAACAAGGCATTCTTTATAAATTAAAGAACAACGAAAATACTGAACTGCTCGCCGCTTAAGGCTTGAGCCGTCCCACCGCGGAGTACCACGGCCGCGGGTTGGGGCGTCATTCAGTGGTGAACGTGCGCACGGTAAGCTTTGCCCGTGCCATGCATAATGAAGCTACCCGCCGGATGCGCGTGTCGGTTTGCGCGCCTAAACGGGGAAATGGCTTTGCCGGAATAATCGACTGCGCCCGGAGAAGTTCTTGTTGAAATGCTTTCGGACAGGGGTCCGACTCCCCTCAGCTCCACCACAATCCTACGGTAATTATGATACAATTACCGTGGGATTTTTCTCTTGTGCCGCCGTTTTTGTAGTAAAAGAGGGTATTTTCTGATATAACAAATGTTAATTACAATTTTTTCACGGCGGTTCTTTTTTGAACTGCCGTTTTTCAGAAAAAATATAGAAAAAGTGCAACCAACCACATCGAAAATCCGCTATAAAGGGTGAAGGCCTTACAAAACAATCTGTGAAAGGAGGTCAAGGCTTTTGAAAGATGACAAGATAGTTCAGCTTTATTTGAATCGTGATGAAAGCGCAATCCGGTTTTCATCCGAGAAATATGGTTCCCGTCTTCGTGCATTGTCGCTGGGCATTACTTCGGATTTTCAGACGTCTGAGGAATGTGAGAATGATACATACCTGCAGGCTTGGAAGCTCATTCCGCCCAATGAACCGAGAACATTTCTTTATGCGTTTCTCGCCCGTATTACTCGTCACATCTCTATTGATCGCTGCCGTGAACGTGCGAGCTTGAAACGTGACGGATACATTGTGGAACTGAGTGAAGAAATGGAAATGTGTCTTCCCGCATCGAATGATGTTGAAAGAAGCATTGCTGAAAAAGAGCTTGGCAAAGCGATCAGCAACTATCTTCACACCATTTCGCAGGAAAAGCGGGTAATCTTTGTGCGCAGATATTTTTACTTGGATTCTATTGCAGAAATAAGTAAAAGATGCGCCATTACCGAAAGTAAGGTGAAATCGTCACTCTTTCGAACCCGCAATGATCTCCGGAAATATTTGATTAAGGAGGGGTATGTACTATGAAAGAAGGAACGGTTTTTTGTTCCATGGAACATATTGATTCAGACCTTATAGACGAGGCAGAAACCTACAAGGGTGCAACGAAAAAGAACGTATGGGTCAAGTGGGGCGCTATGGCTGCTTGCCTTTGTTTGGTGGTTGGTGCAGTATTTGCAATTCCCAATACGGAAAACAGCAGTGAACCTCTTGCTGATAACGAAACTGATGCAGACACAATTGTCCCCGGTTTGCCAAATGAAGTTGTCGTCCCAGCACCTGATGAGGCCTATGAATCCGTTCCTATTAATAAGATCGTCATCAACACTATCAACGGCATTTCAGCTGATAGGATGAATATCGCTCTTATGGTGGACGATTTTATTGAAATGTCCCGTGAGGAAATGATCGAATATTATGGAGTAGATTATATACCTGATGTT
>JAZRYQ010000079.1:0-10238 GCA_045600805.1 Candidatus Alloscillospira sp.
ATCTACGCCGCCGAATGCATAACCGTTGACGTATGCAAGGGGCTTAAGGCCGAGGGAGAGGCACTTCTCTTCGCTCATGAGAACGAGAGCTGCGCCGGCGGCGTTCATACCGGAGGAGTTACCGGCAGTTACGCGGCCGTCTTTCTTGAAGCAGGGCTTCAGCGCTGCAAGGCCTTCGAGTGTTGTGTTCGGACGCGGATGACCGTCTTTTGTTACGACGTTAACGATGCCTTTTTTCTTATTTACAACGACTTCAACAGGAACGATTTCCTTGTCGAAACGTCCGCTCTCGACAGCCTTCTTGCACTTCATCTGTGACCAGTATGCAAATTCATCGGCGTCTTCTCTGGGGATGTCATACTTTGCAACGATATTCTCAGCGGTCTCGCCCATGGACTCGATGGGACCGAACTTTTCTTCGTTATGGGTGTGCTTGCACATCTCTTCGTTGGAGCAAAGGAGCATCTTGTTGCCGTTCTTGATGCCTTCATAACGATAGTTCAGCGGGAGGTAATAAGGAACGCGGGAAAGGCTCTCTGCGCCGCCGGCGACATAGATGTCAGCGTTCTCAGTCCAGATTTCCTGTGCTGCGCAAACGGTTGCCTGAAGACCTGAACCGCAGATTCTGTTTACGGTGAAGCCGGGAACTGTAACAGGGCAGCCGGCAAGCTGGTTTACGAGACGGCCGAGGTTACCTGCCTCCGGGGAGGAAATAACGTGACCGAATACGGAACCGTCGATCATGCCGAGATCTTCAATGTGTGAACGCTCAACGGCAGCTTTAAAAGCTACTCTTGCAAGCTCCTGTACGGGTACTGTCTTCAGATCGCCAAGGAATGCACCGATAGGTGTTCTTGCATAGCTGGTTACTACTACTCTTCTCATAATTAAGCACCTCTTAAAAATTTTTGTTTTATTTAAAAATAATTTTTTAAATCAGATTAACTGGAGCATCGCGCATGCGATGGAATTGAGCTTATTGGCCGCGCTGTCTGAGCGGGAGGTCATAATAAGCGGGAATTTTGCGCCGAGAACGACACCGGCTGTCTTGTAATCGGCAAAGAAGCGGAGCGATTTATCAAGAATATTGCCGGCATTGAGGTCGGGCATAACAAGGATATCCGCCTGTCCTGCCACGGGGCTGTCGATCTTCTTATGCTTTGCAGCTTCAAGGGAAAGGGCATTGTCAAGGGCAAGCGGTCCGTCAACGATCGCGTTCTTGATCTGATGACGGTCACCGGCCTTTGCAAGCATCGCGGCGTCAACCGTTGAGGGAATGCTGTTCTTGACTTCTTCAAGCGGTGTTACGATAGCGACCTTCGGTGTGTCTATCTGCATTTTGCGGCAGAAATCGACAGCGTTCTGCGCTATCTTCATCTTCTCTTCAAAGGTCGGCATGATGTTTATCGCGCAGTCCGTGATCATCATCATGCGGTTTTCTTTTTCAAAATACAGAACCGTCGCCTGTGAAATAAGCGCTTTCTTGTCAACAAGTCCGAGTTGGCTGTTCAGAATGGCCTTGAGGAAAATGCTCGTATGAAGGATACCCTTCATCGGTGCGTCAGCCGTACCGTCCGCTACCATCTTGGCAGCGACAGCGGCGCTCTCAGCGTCTGACTTTGTGTCAACATACTCATAATCGTCAAGATTTTCGCCCATCTTGGTGAGAATAGCTTTGATTTCCTCGACATTTCCGATAAGCACGAAATCGGCAAGGCCGATCTTTCGTGCGCCGGCAGCGGAGGTCAGCGCGTCAAAGTCATGAGCCGCAGCAAGAGCGACTTTTTTCTTTGTTCCCGCCGACGTTACGACATTGTAAATTTCATCAAATGTTCTGAGCATTTCGTTTACCTCTCAATCTTCTATTCTGTGGATCTCGGTTTCGCCTGTCAGTGCCTCATAGGCGCCCGTTGCAAGGGATTCCATTTCGTTCTCGCCGGGATACAGGGTGATCGGAGCGATGAAGGAAAGGCGCTCTTTTAAAAGGCCGGTGAGCCATTCCGAATATGCGATACCGCCTGTGATAAGGATCTGATCGACCTTACCGTTGACAGCGACCGTCACACCGGCGGCATATTTTGCCGTCTGATACATCATGGCTTCGAGAACTTCTTTTGCCTTCGGGTCGGTCTCTGCCATGGCTGTGCACTTCTGAACATCCTGCTCTCCGAGGTAAGCCATCAGGCCGCCCTGTCCCTGGATCATCTTGTAAACCTCATCCTCGGTATATTTGCCGGAGTAGATGATATCCGCAAGATATTTTGCAACTAAAACGCCGGAACGGTTTGTTGAGAACGGGCCGTCGCCTTCGATGCCGTTTGTGCCGTCGATCATCTTGCCGTTTGCGTGCATGGCAATGGAGGTACCGCCGCCGAGGTGGATCGTAAGGATATTGACCTTGTTGTAATCAAGGCCGTACTCACGGCAGTAACGCTTCGCTGTTGCCTTGTGGCTGAGCGCGTGGAAACGGGACTGACGCGGCATGAGCGGGTGACCTCCGTATCTTGCAAGCGGGAAATATTCGTCCGTGATTGGAGGATCAACGATGAACGCTTTCGCGCCTGTCTTTTTGGACATCGCATCAGCAATGGATGAGCCGATATCGCACGGATGACGGCCGAATACGCCGCTTGCCTGCTCACGGAGCATTGTGTCATTGACCTCATAAACGCCGCCGGGGATGGGACGTGTATGACCGCCGCGCGCTACGATAGCGTCAAGCGTATTGATGTCAACACCGTTCTCCCTGCAAAACTCCTCGACCTTTTCACGGCGATAGTCTTTCTGGTCAAGCATCTCGGCAAACACGGCAAGCTCCTCTTTCGGATGCTGGAGGTTTGTCTTGCAGATGCAGTTTCTGTCTTCATAGTAAGCTACCTTTGTAGAGGTCGAGCCTACATTGATAACAAGGATTTTTTTCATTCAGCTTCTCCTTCCCTTAGTATACGCTTTCTGAAAATCTTTTCAGTAAACAACATTCTAAAAATTCTACAATAATTCCGTTTAAAAATTATAAAATAATTATGGCTTTCTGTCAATCTTAAATAAACACTTTAGGTAATAATTATCATATATTTCCTATAACGCAGAGGCTTCTATGTTGCATTTTTCAAGTAAATACCGGCCATTTTCCCATGAAAGCACAGTCACGGACGCATTATTCAGTTTCGTTGTACCCGTTCCGGTTTTTCCGTCCGTCAGAACATACAATGCGGCGTTGATCGTCCCGCCGTGCGAAACGACGGCGAAATCGTCATTTGTCATCTGAACATACTTGTCCAGCACATCGAAAAATCTGCGTCCTGCCTCTTCGGGTGTTTCCTCGCAGGCGTTCTCGGCTTCATAAATATCCTTGATGACCTTGCCCGACATTGCGCCGTAGCTGCATTCAACAAGTCCCCATTCGGTGAACATCTTTTCCGTTCCGACGTATGATGCTATTATCTGTCCCGTCACGATCGCGCGCGATAACGTACTCGTCACGAAAAACGCGGGGCTGATTTTCCCCTGCGCGCCTTTTCCTGTTTCGTGCGCCTGCTTTATGCCGTTTTCGTTGAGCGGCACATCCTCGTGTCCCTGTATCCGCCCCTCGGCGTTCCAATTCGTTTCGCCGTGGCGGAAAACGTAAATTTTCATAATAACTCTCCAATCGCAGTCCGGATTTTGCTGACAGCCCGTTTATTTTAACATCGGAGCGTGTTGATTGCAAGAAAAATCACTCCGCATAAAATGCGGAGTGAAAAAGCTTATTTCATAAATCCGTTGATGATCTGCTCTTCGGTGAGACCGAGCAAAAGTATTATAAACCAAGAAGTTGTTTTTTCTTCGCATCAAAAGCTTACTGATTTCCTTATGGATATCTGCAAAATTCTCTATTCCTTTAAACTTAATAGCTCCCGATGATGTTGCCACCGCAATTCCTTTAAAAGCACTGGTAGATACAGCCGAAATAGAATCGAATGGCAAATCTACGCGCTTTCCCCATGTTGCCGTGCCATATACGCGTTTATCAGTTACAGTAATACTGACTTTAGATAATGCTACATAAATTATTAGTCCAACGATAATCGCTATTACTCCATAAACAACCTCCTCATGGAAACAATTATGTCGTACACTCTGAACGATTAAAAACGCAGTCCAAATTCCCCCAAGAATGCAAATTATCGTAGCAATCACTTTATGCACCGGTTTTCCCGTGATTATTGTTTTTTCCTCCATTTTGTTTTCATCCCTTCCTTATAATGTTTCCGTCCATCTTGAATAACTCCTACAATTTAAACTTTGCTCACGCTGTCGCTCAAAGAAATTACTGTTGCAGTTTTCGCAATCGCCGGTTTCATCGGAAATTTCAATTTTTAAGTCTCCATATTTGGAGAATACTATTTCCCTCTTGCCTGTCCAAAAATCGCAAGTCCCGCATTTTCTTGTAGTTGGTGAACTTCGCATATCTTTCTCTCCTTTCTGAATCTCTATTTCACATCATAACACATAACATCAATAAATATGAGATGTTATTCATACAATATTAGTTGATGTATTTGTGTGCAAGTATTGCTCATACTATCAGTAGAGGTGATAGTATTTGTATATGAAAATCAGAAAAGCGCGCGAGGATCTTGGATATACGCGCGAAAAATTTGCTGAAAAACTTGACGTCAGCGTATCATACCTTGCGGAAGTCGAACGAGGACGAACGGGCATTTCCGTGAAAATGCTTATCAAAATCTGTGATATTCTCGGTTTGTCCGCCGATTACGTTCTTTTCGGTGAAGAACGGAGCGAAGATTTACAGCTTCTTGACAAAATCCACCGCATTGACGAAAAGTATTTGCCTCTTCTTGACAGCGTTATCACCGAATTGTTATCTCTCAGCAAATAGCGAACAGCGCAACCGTAGGGGCGAACTGCGTTCGCCCTCCGTCACGATTTCATTACTTCACAATGCGGGCGAACACAGTTCGCCCCTACGACGCAAAAACAAGCCGGCTGAAAATCAGTCGGCTTGCTGTATTTTATCTTATTTCATAAATCCGTTGATGATCTGCTCCTCGGCTTCCTTTTCAGTAAGGCCGAGCGTCATGAGCTTGATGAGCTGTTCGCCGGCGATCTTGCCGATCGCGGCTTCGTGGACAAGCGACGCGTCGGGGTGATTTGCGTTGATCTCCGGAACTGCCGAGACGACGGCGGAATCCATGATGATCGCGTCACATTCGCTTCGGCCGTTGCAGGCATTATTGCCGTCAATATGCGAAACGAAAAGCTGCTTTGAATGATCCTTCGCAACAGACCTCGATACAACGTGCGTCGATGCGTTTTCGCCGTCGAGCGAGACCTCAAAGCCCGTTTCGGCATACTGCTCGCCGTGCGTGAGGATTTTCTCTTTGACGATAAATGTCGCGTTCGCGCCGACCTTGCCGCGCGTTACGCGCTTTGTGGAATCAACGCCTTTGATCTGTGTCGTTTCCATTTCAAGATACGCGCCCTCGTCGAGCGTGACCTCCGTCGTCGGGTGCATAAGATTTTTGCCGTTGCCGTCACCCTCGCCGTAATGCTTTTCGACGTATTTTACACGCGCGTTTTTGCCAAGGTAGAAGCAGTGAATACCGCTGTGTTCGGAATCCGAAGCCCCGGTATTGTGGATCCCGCAGCCCGCTACGATCGTAACGTCGCTGTCCTCTCCGACGTGGAAATCGTTATAAACAAGCTCTTTCAGTCCTGTCTGGGCGATCAGCACGGGGATGTGGATGCTCTCGTTTTTTGTTCCCGGTTTGATATAAATGTCGATACCCGGCTTGTCCTCTTTTGTGACGATCTCAATGTTTTCGCTCGAGTTTTTACCCGTGAGCTGACCGTTGATTCGGATGCTGTAAGCGCCCTTCGGCACTTCGTGCAGGTCTGCGACTTTTTCAAGAAGTTATCTCTGTATAGCGTCCATTATTTGTCGCTCCCTTCTATTTTTCTGCATGCTCCGGCGGCGCCGAGAATGGACGGCAGGATCTCTTCCTTTGTTCCGACGGCGTCGATTTCTCCGGCTCTTAAAACGATGATCTTATCTGCGATATCAAGTATCCTCTCCTGATGGGAAATGATCATGATGCTGCCGTTTGTGCGGTTATACATATTTTCAAAAACACCAATGATGTTGTTAAAGCTCCATAAATCAATGCCCGCTTCGGGCTCGTCAAAAATCGTGAGCTTCGTGCCTCTGGCGTTCGCCATGGCTATCTCGATTCGTTTGAGCTCGCCGCCGGACAGCGACGCGTTGATCTCGCGGTGGATATATTCGCGCGCGCAAAGTCCGACCTCGGAGAGATAATCACACGCCTGCGCGGCCGGGATCCGTTTTCCCGCGGCAAGCGAAATAAGGTCCATGACCGTGAGCCCTTTGAACCTCACCGGCTGCTGAAATGCAAAAGTAATGCCCGCTCTTGCTCTGTCGGTTATGGACATTTCCGTTATGTCCTCGCCGTCAAAAATTATCCGCCCGTCGGACGGGTTAATGATACCCATGATGAGCTTTGCAAGCGTTGACTTTCCGCTTCCGTTCGGCCCCGTTATCGCAACAAAGCGCTCGTTTATATCAAGATTTATATTTTTGAGAATATATTTTCCATCCTCGGTTTTATAAGATATATTTTTCAGTTCCAGCATAAGGAAACCTCCATTTCTGTGCTAACTGTTATAATACCAAATTATATACGCGATTATCAAGTCTTTTACATCTTTTTTCTTTATTTTCCGGATAATGCGGCATATTATGCCGATATGCTACTATGTATTGATATTCAATATAATTTTATCGAAAAACGATAAAATTATATTGACATTCGAGAAATTTCATAGTATGATGCAGGCAATGTCCGATTGGAGGTACGATTATGAAAAACCGTAAAACATCAGCAAGGCTTACTTATATCGTCTGTTTAATCATCGCTGTTATTCTTGCTGTTCTGCTTTTTATTGCGCCGCAGTTATTCAGGCTTTATCTTATGGGGCTTCGCAAGATAAGCTCCGTCGACGCAACGAACCGTATTTTCAAAGCGTTCTGCTTCTGCTTTTACCCGTGCGAGGTTTTTGCCGGGATCGCGATTTATTCTCTTTTGAAGCTGCTCGGCAATATTATGAAAGACAACACGTTTATTTCGGAAAACGTAAAATATCTTCACATTCTTTCATGGAGCTGCATTGACGTTGCGCTCATAACATTTGTCGGCGGATTCTTCTATTTCCCGTTTTTCATTGTCGCTGCGGCAGCAGGCTTTATCGGTTTGATGCTCAGAACAGTCAAAAATGTCATGCAATCCGCTGTCGAACTGAAAAAAGACGCCGAGCTTACGATATGAAGGTGACGGATATGATCGTGATAAATCTTGATATGCTTCTTCTCAAGCGGAAAATGTCATCCTCGGAGCTTGCCGAAAAAATCGGCATCACGCAGGCAAATCTTTCGATTCTAAAAACCGGCAAGGCGCGCGCCGTGAGATTTTCAACACTGGACAGCATCTGCCGCGCGCTTGATTGTCAGCCGGGAGACATTCTTGAATTTATCGATACGGAGGACTCATACGATGAATGAAAACAAATATACCGTCGGAAGACCCGTTCCTTATGAAAACAAAATCGAATATCTGCCGCTTGAAAAGCGCGATATGGTTTTTGCGGTAATTTTTCTCGTTATCAGCATTCTTTTATCCGGTTTCGGCTTTTTTAACGGCTTTTTCCTCGGGTACTGCCTTTCCGCGATGCTGTTTCTTGTTCTCTGCTCTGTTTATGTGCGAAAAAGAGGCAAAAAACTCCGCGTGTACAACACCGTCTGCGGGATCTTAGCCGCCGCGTGCATCATCAGCTTTATATTTACGACGAACAGCTTTGTCCGCATCTGGACATTCATCGTCAGCTTTGTTCTCGGCGCATTATGGCTTGACGGGCTTGTCTGTGACCGCGAGGAGCACGGCGATCTCGGGCTTTTGCGCAACGTCATATACTCGACCTTCGGTATTTCGTTTTCAAACCTCCGGCGCGTGACCGCTTCGCTTTTTGCCGGTGAAAACGTAAAAAAGAAACAGTTTTTAAAGGTCCTTATCGGTGTTGCGTGCGCGATTCCCGTTTTATTCATAATAATCCCGCTGCTCATTTCGTCGGATTTTGCCTTTGAAAGTCTTATGCTCCATGTCGTTGACGATTTGCAGACTGCGATCATCCGCCTTGTTATCGGCGTCGCGCTCGCGCCGTTTCTGATTTCCTATGCCGTGATGCTCCGGTCTCCCGACGCGGAAGCCAAAGCAGACAGCAAGGGCGTTTCAATAGATAAAGCATATATCATCTCTTTTCTCAGCGTTATTTCGGTTTGCTACATCGTATATCTGTTTTCACAGCTCGCTTACTTTTTCAGCGCGTTTTCGGGCATCTTGCCGAAGAATTATGCATTCAGCGTCTCCGAATATGCCCGCCGCGGCTTTTTTGAAATGTCCGCCATTGCGATCATCAACTTTATCCTCGTTTCCGTATCTGTTCTCTTATCCGAAAAGCGCGGCGGCAAGCCCGGCATATTCACGCGCATTCTCTGTGTGTTTATCTGCCTTTTCACGCTGACGATCATCGCGACCGCGCTGTCAAAAATGTTCCTGTACATCTCTGAATACGGCATGACGGTCCTGCGCATATCGACAAGCTCATTCATGATTTTTCTTGCCGTTGTTTTCGTCGTGCTCATCATCAGATGCTTTTCCGGCAAAATCCCCGTCCTGCGCATCGCTCTCATGGCGGCGTCTGTCGTTGTGCTCACGCTGAGCTTCGGGAACATTGACCGCTTTATAGCCGATTACAATTATAACGCATATAAAAGCGGTACGCTTTCTTCGATTGACGTCAGCACGATATCCGAGCTCGGGTATGACGGTGTTGAGCATTTGATAGACCTCACGTATGACAGCAATGCTTCTGTTGCCAATCAGGCAAAGACCGAGCTGCTCGCTCTTGAGAACAGGTATTATGCGCTTGAGGACGGCATACGCAGACATGCATCGAACGGTTTTGCGGCGTTATCCCTTCCGCGTGAGAAAATGTACGCGCTTTTTGATGAATATCTTGATAACAATTGACACTCCCCTGCTCGTGCTTTCATTGACAAAAGCGGCGTATGATAATAAAATTCAGATATCATCTTTTCAGGAGGCGTCCTATGGATCATAAAGCATTATGCAGCGCGCTTGTCTCGCTTATTGACGGGGTACCGTATTTGACGGCAAACCTTGCCAATGCTTCCGCGCTGTTATTTGAAAATCTTGATAACATCAACTGGGCAGGCTTTTACCTTGCGCAGAAAGAAAAACTCGTTCTCGGTCCTTTTCAGGGCAAGCCCGCCTGCATTGAGATCCCGTTCGGAAAAGGCGTATGCGGCACGGCGGTTTTGCAGGACAGGACACAGCTTGTTTACGATGTTCACGATTTTCCGGGACATATAGCATGTGACAGCGCATCAAACTCGGAAATCGTCATCCCCATACATTATCATGACCACGTCTGTGCCGTGCTTGATATCGACAGCCCGCATATCGGGCATTTTTCAGAGCAGGACCGCGCGGGACTGGAAGCATTCGCAAAAATCATAGAAGAAAAACTCGGCGGGAGCATATGGGAGTATTGTAAATGGGCAGAATCATCGAAATAGACGATTTTAATGCACCGGAGCTCGACGTTTATGCCCGCCTTACGGAACGTGAGCTTTTAAACCGGCAGACACCGTCTGACGGACTGTTTATCGCCGAAAGTCCGAATGTTATCGAACGCGCCCTTGACGCGGGATATAGTCCCGTTTCGTTTTTAATGGAACGCAAGCACATCGACGGTCAGGCAAAGCATATCATCTCGCGCTGTCCGGATATTCCGGTATATACTTCAACGCTCGATGTTTTAACGCAGCTCACCGGTTTTCCGCTCACGCGCGGCGTTCTGTGCGCCATGAAAAGGCGTGACACGCCGGATTACCGTGACATCTGTGCTGACGCCCGACGCATTGCCGTACTGGAGGACATTATGAATCCCACGAATGTCGGGGCGATCTTCCGCTCGGCAGCCGCGCTCGGAATGGATGCCGTTTTATTGACGCCCGGATGCTGTGACCCGCTTTACCGCAGGGCTGTGCGCGTAAGCATGGGTACGGTATTTCAGATTCCGTGGACACGCATAGGCAGCGAGGCTTCCGACTGGCCTCACCCGGGACTTGAAATGCTCTC
>JAZRYQ010000080.1:0-4407 GCA_045600805.1 Candidatus Alloscillospira sp.
GCCTTGCCCATGATGTTCATACCAAACAGGAAGAGGCAAAGGCCGCCGATCATTGTTAATACATCAAATACATTCATTTTTCTCTCTCCTTTATCATTCGGTATCATCATAAAGGAGAAACATCAAATCCATTACCAACCGATTGTAAAATCTGTGTAAAAAGGATCGTCGCAGGTTGCTGTGACGATCCTTGCTTATTTGTATTATGTTTTCGGAAAAACGATGGTAAATGTCGTTCCTGTGCCAGGAACACTTTCTACCGCAATTTTCGCATGATGAACCATTACGCCGTGTTTTACAATAGACAAGCCTAAACCGGTTCCGCCGATCTCTCTGGAGTGGCTTTTATCCACCCGATAGAATCGCTCGAAAATACGGTCCTGATGCTCCTGAGGTATACCGATGCCGGTATCGCGCACTGTTAAAATAACCGATTCACCGGTATTCTTTATCGCTACATCTACGGAGCCATTTGCGCGATTGTACTTGATGGCATTGTCGCAAAGATTATAGATGATACTGTAAAGCACCTGCGGAACGCCGTAATAAGGAGCATTTTCACCGGAAAGTGTCAGCGTGATCTGTTGTTCTTCAGCCACTGCCTGCACACTGTCAACTGCATTCTGCGCAATTTGAAGCAGATCGACATTTTCCCGCTGCATTCCGTCTGCACCGCCGTCGAGTTTGGTCAGGTCAATAATATCGCTGACAAGCTGACTCATTCGTTGTGCTTCCAGACGAATCTTTCCGGCGAAGGGCCGGATATCGTCGGGCTTCACCATGTTGTTTTCCAGCAGCTCCGCATATCCGGAGATCGCATGAAGCGGCGTTTTCAGTTCATGGGAGGCGTTGGCGGTAAATTCCTGACGAATTTGAGATGTCTTTTCGAGCTCGGCCTGGTTGAGGCGAATTTCCATCTGCTGCGTATTCATCCGACGCAGCCGCGGTTCGATTTCCTTGTACTCTTTTATTCCAAGATATGACGTCGGATTTTCAAGGTCGATCCGATTGATCGGTTCCACAATCTTTCTGGAAAGCTGAGAAGCAAGGATCACCGAGAGAATCAACGCCAGAAGTGCGACCAAAGCAATCGGCTGCCCGAATCCGAGGATGAGTGTCCAAAGCGTATTTTGCTTACCGGATAGGCGTAAAACAGTTCCGTCCGGTAATAGTTGTGCGGAGTAGAAAAGCTTTTCTGCAAGCGTCTGCGAGTAGCGGCTGCTTTCACCGTAACCGTTTTCAAACGCATCTTTTATTTCTTCTCGCTCCAGATGGTTTTCCATGTCAGAAGTGTTTGCCTCGTTGTCGTAGAGGATTGAGCCGTCCGCGCTGATCCATGTAATTCTGATATCACGGCTGTTCAGATGATCAAAATAGTCCATCCCGCTCAATGAAACACCTTGCGAGGCAAGCTGAGTTTCGATTTTTAGTTGGTTTTTCTGCACGCCGGTGAAATAACTGTAGGTAGCCCCCATAACAAAGAACAAGGAAGCTAAGAATACAGCCAGAGCAACGATCCAAATGGAGTTGAAAATCTTTTTGCTCATGTTTATGCCTCCATCTTATATCCAACACCGCGAACGGTCTGAATCTGGGATCCGGCAGAGCCGAGTTTTGTCCGCAGCGTGCCGATGTGGACGTCAACAGTCCTGCTTTCTCCGACGAAATCAACTCCCCAGACAGAGGAAAGTAATGCTTCTCGTGTAAAGACCTGACCATTTGATTCCATCAGCAGCTTCAAAAGATCGTATTCTTTCAGCGTCAGCGCAATTTCTCTGCCGCTTGCTGTGACATTGTGCCGTTTCAGATCAAGGGTGATGTCACCTTGAACCAGCAGCGCGTTCTTCTCAGAAGGCTTTGCACGGCGCAGAACCGCTTTGATACGCGAAACCATCTCCATCATGCCAAACGGCTTGCATAGGTAATCATCCGCTCCCAAGTCGAGCCCGGTTACTTTGTCGTATTCCGTGCCCTTGGCAGTTGCCATGATGACAGGAATATCAGATGTTGTCGGTGCAGAGCGGAGCTTTCGCAAAATAGAGGTCCCGTCTTCTCCCGGAAGCATAATATCAAGCATGATAAGCTCTGGCTGCCCCGATTCCATGGCATCCCAGAATGGCTTACTGTCAGAAAAGCCGATCGCGTCAAATCCCGCCATATTCAAAGTATAAAGCATCAACTCCCGGATGCTGTCTTCATCTTCTACGCAGTAGATCACGGTCCGTCCCTCCTTTGTTAATGCTATCATACTGTAAGACTGTAAATTTGGATAGACGTGTTTTGTAAAATCTGCGTAAAACTGATACCATATTCTTCGCCGTCCAAAGTATCTTGGCGGCAATCACATTTGCGCGCTTTGATTGACGGAATAATATCACATTTTCATCTGATGATGAATAAATGCAAAATGAATAAATTTGTAAGATTAAATTCAATCCCCCTGTTTGTAAAAGTAAATTCCATACCAGTGTGGATTTTAAGTATACAAACGACTTTATTCAATAATAAACAGTGTCAGGTGTTGACAAGCCCCTGCGCCGGTGTTATACTGACAGAGCCGCTTTGAAAGGGTACACAAAAGAAGGCTTATGCTTCACCCCGATAGCGAGACTGAAAAAGGACGGTGCAAGCAATTGCTGCACGCAATTATCGAGACCGGCGGTAAGCAGTACCGCGTCGGAGAGGGCGACATCCTCTTTATCGAAAAGCTCAACGTCAACGACGGCGACGAAGTCGTTTTTGACAAGGTCCTGGCTGTTATCGGCGACGACAGCTCCAAGTTCGGAACTCCCGTCGTTGAAGGCGCCTCCGTCAAGGCCAAGGTCATCAAGAACGGCAAGGGCAAGAAGATTCACGTTTTCCACTACAAGCCCAAGAAGAACGAGAGAACGCGTCAGGGTCACAGACAGCCCTACACGCAGGTCCAGATCGACGCCATCATCGGGGGACGTCAAGACTACATTTTGAAATCGGAGGTGTAATACCATGGCACATAAAAAAGGAATGGGCTCCACCAAGAACGGCCGCGAAAGCAAGTCCAAGCGTCTCGGCGCGAAGCGCGCTGACGGTCAGTTCGTACTCGCGGGCAATATCCTCTACACTCAGCGCGGAACAAAAATTCATCCCGGCACCAACGTCGGCCGCGCCAGCAACGATTTCCTTTTCGCTCTGAAAGACGGTATCGTCCGCTATGAGCGTCTCGGGAGAGACCGCAAGCAGGTTTCCGTTTACGAAACGGACGCAGAGTAAGACAAAAGCCCGACGCAAGTCGGGCTTTTACTTTTCAGTAAAGGAGGAAAGCTCCTGTGTTTGTCGATAAAGCTACAATTACTGTCGTCGCAGGCAACGGCGGCAACGGCGCAGTCGCCTTCCACAGAGAAAAGTATATCGCCAACGGAGGTCCCGACGGCGGAGACGGCGGGCGCGGCGGCAATATCGTTCTGCTCGCGGACAGCAATATGTCCACGCTGATGGATTTCCGCTACAAGCGCAAGTACGTCGCCGCCAATGGAATGGACGGTCAGGGCGCGCTCAAATACGGTAAGGACGGCGCCGACCTTATTCTGCGTGTGCCGATGGGCACGATAGTCAGAGACCCCGAGACCGGCGGCATTATCAAGGATATTTCAGACTCCGAGCCTTTTATTCTCTGCCGCGGAGGCCGCGGAGGCTGGGGCAATAAGCACTTCGCCACTCCGACAAGGCAGGCACCGCGTTTTGCAAAGCCCGGCGCGCCCGGTCAGAAGCGCGAGGTCATTCTCGAGCTGAAGCTCCTTGCCGACGTAGGTCTTGCGGGCTTCCCCAACGTCGGGAAGTCCACGCTCCTCTCAGTCATGAGCAAGGCGCGGCCGAAGATTGCAAACTACCATTTCACGACGCTCTATCCGAATCTCGGCGTCGTTTACGCCGGCGAGGGCTCATCCTTCGTTATGGCGGATATCCCGGGACTCATTGAAGGCGCGGGCGAGGGCGCAGGGCTCGGCTTTGATTTCCTTCGCCACATAGAGCGCTGCCGCCTTATCGTTCATGTTATTGACGCCTCCGGAAGCGAGGGACGCGACCCCATCGCGGACTTTGATGCAATAAACGAGGAGCTGAGGCACTACAATGAGCAGCTCGCAGACCGCCCGCAAATAGTTGCGGCGAACAAGTGCGACATCATCGAAGACCGCGAGAACGTCGAAAAGCTCCGCACCTATGTCGAGGCGCGCGGGTGCAGATTCTTCGAGATTTCCGCCGCCGCGCACATGGGGCTTCAGGAGCTGAAAAACGCCATATCGGAGGAGCTTGCCAAGCTCCCGTCCGTTACGGTATTCGAAGCGGACTACGTTGAGCCTGAGCTTGTACTCGACACGGCGGGCGAGCTCACTATCACGCAGGAGGACGACGTTTGGTTCGTCGAGGGTC
>JAZRYQ010000081.1:0-3465 GCA_045600805.1 Candidatus Alloscillospira sp.
AGCACGTCCGTCCAGAACTGCTTGACGACGCCCGCGATCATCGGTCCGCGCCACACGACGGGGTCCGTTTCGTTTTCGGTCAGAAGGTTGAGACTCATCACACGGATTCCTGTCTTGGTTTCGACCGGCAGGATGCCCATATCGGTGCCGTTCGCGTGCTCGTGCAGACCGAACGCCTTCGGGATCGACGGGCCGGTGATGTCCGCGTCGAGAATGCCTGTTTTGAGCCCTACGCGGTTTGCGAGGACGGACAGCAGGGATGTGACCATCGACTTGCCGACGCCGCCCTTGCCGGAGACGACGCCTATGATGCGCTTGATGTGCGTGGTTGCGTGAGGGGCTTCGAGAAAGCTTGTTTTTTCCTTTTCGCGTGATGCGCAGTTTTCGCCGCAGCTTGCGCAGTCATGCGTGCAGTTTTCGCTCATGGGGATATACTCCTTTGGATGATACTTTCGGATGCCGAAGCCGCACCGAAGCTGTTACGGCTTCTATTATACCCGTTTTTTCTTTTTGTTCAAGGGCTTGGGGAAGGGAAAGCGGAAACCTTATTTTCAGACGATTCTGCCGAGGTCAGCGAACGGGCAAAATCGGAAAAAAGCCCTTTGAAATCTTGACAATCCATGCGGATAATGCTATGATGTGCAGGTCGTGATGCGACGGAACAGAATATCTGGGTGTAGCGCAGCTTGGTAGCGTGCTTGAATGGGGTTCAAGAGGCCGTGAGTTCAAATCTCACCACCCAGACCAGATAAGGGCTCTAATATCAACAAGGTATTGGAGTCCTTTTCTAACAGTATAATTGGCTGTCGTTCGGAAAAGCGCCTTGAATTTGTTGGACTATTGGTATACGATTGATATATAATCCCTAGTACAAATGCTTATCGCTTGACAGGAAGGCAACAACAGGACGTAAATCATCTCTTTCGTAAGTTGAAGCCGGGAAAGTGGCAAAAGCAGAATGACTATTTATGGAATTTGGGGAGTGTGATTTTCATGAAAAAAACGGCTTCATTTCTGCTATGTCTTATTCTTTGTATGTCATCGCTATTCGGATTTGCTTCTACCGCCTACGCAGAAGATGAATTGATGCGTGCTGTAGAATTGGGAGTCATTGCTGAATTGCCAACCGATGTTTCTGTTTCAGCCATGGATTTTTTCGCCATGCTTGATCGTGTAGTAGCACTGACAGATGAATCAATACTGTCAGAATTTCAAAACACCTATCCAGCGGCTCGTCTTTCAACATCCATACTTACCCGCTATGACGGTATGGTAGCTGTTCTGGCTGCAGCGGAAGCATTGGGGGTTTCGGAACTGAATGACTGGGAATACTGGAGTACTCTACACGCCAAGATCGGTGAAAAGTGCTGGGACACAATCCAATGGAATTCAGATTTATTCGACAATGAGGATAAACCTGTGAAAGGAATGGATTGGGATCGGATTCCTTGTGCCTATTTTTATTCCTTTGGGCGACGTTCCAGCTTCAACGGGCAAACGATTTTTGATTATGATGCGGAAAGCAATTCCATGCGTACCGAGCAACCGCTCACGTGTAAAGAAGCTGCCGTTGCCGCACTTCGTCTTCATGATACGGTTGAAAGTAATTTTTCTGTAACAGAGCGTGTAATCAATGGAGAGGATCGAGCTTTACTGGATGTTGCACAGGATAAGATCAACGCAATTCAAGCCAGCAAAACCGATATTTCTTATACTGGAACCGCATATTATGTATCAAATTCCGGAAATGACGAAAACGATGGTCGTTCTCCGGAAACCGCATGGGAGACGCTGGAATATGTGATGTATCGTGCGCCTCTCCAGCCGGGAGATGCTGTATTCTTTGAACGAGGGAACCTCTGGCGCGGCAATTTTGGCGCTAAAGAAGGCGTTACATATTCTGCCTTTGGTGAAGGAGAAAAACCAAAAATCTATGGATCTCCCGAAAGCGGTGTTGGCGAAAACAAGTGGTCTCTGTGGTATGATCAGGGCGGCGTGAAGATTTGGAAATATCACACAAAGCTGCAGGATCCCGGCGGAATTGTGATGAATGGCGGGGATGTATATGCGTCCCGTGTATATGCTTATTGGAACGGGGAAAAAGCTGTTTTTTGGAATGATTCAGACCGTGAATTTGATGTTGTCTCGGCACTGAAGTACGATCTGCAATTTTTCTGCGGATATCCAGATGATATCGCATCCCGTGGCATTCCTTTTCCTGCATTTGATAACGAAATGCATGGTGATGTATTTCTGCGTTGCGATGCGGGAAATCCAGGCGTAATCTACGAGGAAATCGAATTTCAATGCCCAGAAAATGCCATTGGCTATACTGGACTTATCCAGTGTTGGGCTGACGGTTGCGTTATAGACAATCTCTGTTTGATGTATTCAAACACGATGGCGGTCGCTACTGGTAATTGCAAATCCATCACAGTCCAAAACTGCGAAGTGGGCTTTATCGGTGGTGGGTCACACCTTGTTGGTATGAACGATTATGTACCTGTGTCTGGAGAGGGAATACGGCTTGATGGCTATGGCAATTCAGCCAGAAACAATTTCGTTCACGACTGTTTTGACGGTGGTATTATTTTGGAACCAGATCTTCAGTTTGAACTGGATGACGGAGAAATCTCAGATGAAATGCGGGCTGTCCGTTGGGGAAATACAACCATTGAAGGGAATGTGATTCAGCGTTGCAATTCCGGAATTCTCATCGGTGTCCATTGCGAGGACGATGAAACAGCTTATGTAGAAGGCATTACCATTCAAAATAATGACATTCTGTACAGCGGCTATGGTTGGAGTGGTGACCCACATTATGATTTTACGTGGGGCGACGATGATTACATCGGAAATGCGATTACTTTCTGGGATGATGACTATGAGCACGGATCATTTTTGGTGAAAAACAATCGCTTGTATGTTGCCAAGGCGGCTTTGATTCATATGCGCTTGAAGGGGGAAAATGTTCCGATCTTTTCTGACAACATATATGCACAGAATCATAACGGATATTTGATCTATGCAGGGGATGAACGTATCTCAAGGAATTATTCTGCCAGTCAGGCACTGCAGGTATGCAAAGAAATTTTGAGAGATTCTAATGCAATTGTTATTCCTTTTGCTAAATGATTGACTAACGGCTCAGTCGTGTATAAGCGTCATGACGCTCTTTTGTCGTTAAGTGGTGGATAGTGCGGAGCTCTTCGCCGCCCATGAGCACGATCGGTTTCTTCTTTCTGGGCACACGACCACCTCCTTCAGGTGGCGATCTTAGCTCTGAAAGGCGCAGAAGTCAAATCACTTTCTGTAAAAGCTACGGGTGCAAAAGGGTGAACTCTGAAACGGAGGGCGTTTCAGAGTGCACCTGTGGCGGATTGTATCAATATCAATCTGCTGCGCCAAAGAGGTTCTGTAGAATTGATACAATTCTTACAGAACCTTTTATTATTTCCCAACCTT
>JAZRYQ010000082.1:0-3675 GCA_045600805.1 Candidatus Alloscillospira sp.
ACACGCTCATACGAGATCGTTCTTACAAGATTGTATGCGACGGACACGGCAATTTCGGACGGTATCGACTTCTTTGCCCTGTCCGATTTTTCGCTTGTCATCGTAAAGCCGGACAGACGGATCGTTTATACAGGCTGTACATGGTCTGATATCGAGGAGTCCGGCGAGCTCGGCCAGATGGTGTGCGAGAAAATCACCGTTTCTGCCAAAAAGCGAACGGTGATGGTATGACACGCACGGAAAGAAAGACGGCTGTTGAGCTTTTCGGTGAAACGGTGCAGCTATCCGATATCACGGCAGATATCACCGTCAGCGCGGACGCAGAGGCGCCTTCACTTGCCGATGAAAACGGCTGGGACGATATTGAGCTCATCGGTAAAGCATGCGCTTTGAGCCTTGCGCTTACAAAAGACGGCCAGCGCGTTTTTGAATCCGGCGTAAGTGTCCTGCAAACGCTGACCGAAACGGAAATACGCCGGCTTTACGATATGTCGCAGGGAAGAGAATCGGACATCGCGCAACTTTATGATGACGACGAGGAAGAAGAAAGCGCACGGCCGACCGGAGAGACATATGCAAAATCGCGCACGCCTGCTGTGCAGACAAGGTATTTTACCGTGACCGGTATGCGTAGCCGCGACGGGGAAAGCACCGATGAAGAATTTGCAAGTCTCGGGATATTTTCCGAAAACACGGCAGAGGAAAGAAGTATGCGCGAAAGATGCGAGAGAATCTCGGAATTCATCTGCCGCGATGCAAGAAGATACGATGATGAACTGACGCTGTATTGATCAAGGAGGAATGTGAATGAAGCTGTCACCAATGAGATATAAGGATTATGTGTGGCCGCATAATCCGAGAATATGCGAAATCGAACAGAAAAGAAAGATCTCCGCCGTGAAGCTCGCGTCCGGGGGCTTTGTCATGCAGGATATGGGAAAAACGTATCGGATCATAAAAGGAGAGGGCGAGTTTTCCGGGGAGAGCGCGTATGACGATTTCAAAATGCTCGAAGCCGTGTTTTCCGAAGGCGGTTCGGGTATACTCGTGCACCCGGTCTGGCAGATGATAAGAGCCCATTTTGTGACGCTTACGCTCCGTCAGGAGCCGAAAAGCGACTATGTTGCATATGCGTTTGAATTCTGGGAGGACGGAGAAGCGGAAAACTTCGAGGAAGTGACCGAAAAATACGCCGAAAAGAGCACGGAAAGCGTAAAAAAGAGCGGCAGACTTGAATACATCGTCAAACGCGGCGATACCATGTGGGGGATCGCTATGAAGAACGACCTTACATTGGCCAAGCTTGTGGAGATGAATCCGCAGATTTCCGACCCGAATATTATTCATGTGGGAGATATAATAGTAGTGGGGGAAACGATATGACCGCATTTCTCAGAGATAATCTCGGCAAGGTATACCGTATGCCGGAGCTTATATCCTGGCAGCTTCTGTACACAGACGGCAAAGACGGTACGGACGCATTTGAAATATGCTTTCCGTATATTGACGGAATCGGGAATGTTTTAGACGGTGTATGCGGCTTTTTTGCGGAACATGATGCTGAGCGTGCGTTTACGGGAATCGTAGACGAGTACAGAATTGATTTTGCGGCAAAGGGAAGTATCGTGACCGTGTCCGGACGCGGCATGGGAGGAGTTTTGCTTGACAACGCCTGCCGCGCAAGACAGTACGTTACCGCGGGGCTTGATGATATACTGGCGGCTTACGTTTTCCCGTACGGTATATCCGTGGCAGAGAAAAAGGCAATGTCTCCGCTTACGGGGTACAGCGTGTCCTCCGGTTCAAGCTGCATGGCGGCGCTGACTGTTTTCACACAGTACGCGGGAAACGTCACACCGCGATTTTCAAAAACGGGTTCGCTTATTTTAAATGATACCGGAAACCGCATTCTCACGTTTTCACCTGACGCCGGAACGGAGATTTCCGTATCCGGTATCAGGCACGATGTAATATCATCCGTGACCGTTATACGCTCGGACGGCGCTGAGCGTGTCGTCGAAAACAAGGAATTCATAAAAGACGGCGGCAGGACAGAGAAAGTGATCAATGTCCCGAAATCGACAGGCTATGACGCCATGCTTTATGCCGGACAGTATAAAATCGACAGATCTATGCTGAAACGAAAAACAGTGACCGTGAAAACAAACAGACTTTTCTGTGCGGAGCCTTGCGATATCGTTCTGATACAAAAAGGCGAATTCAAAGGAAAGTATGATGTGTCAAGCGTTATATGTTACGGTGATTCCTCCGGACACGGCAGCAGGATCGTTTTGACAAAAAGAAAGGAAATGTGACTATGTGGCTTTCGGAAAAGAGAAAAACAACGTATTCGGAAATATGTTCCGGAATCGTCACAATAGGCGGCGAGACCGCAGCGGTAATGACGGACTGCGAAAAACGCGGTGCGTCCGTGTGTTCACCCGGCGGCTATATATGGCGGCCGTGCGAGAACGACAAAGTCATCGTGATGAAAAACGGTGATGCGATCCTCGGGATCATGCGGGAAAACGATGATACACAGCCCGGTGAGGTCAGAATATTCTCGGCGGGCGGCGCGGAAATCATACTGAAAAACGACGGTACCATACATATAACCGGGGATGTTTATATTGACGGGAGCGTGAGAGAAAACGGAGCTTAAAATACATAACGGAGAATATATACCGGATATCTGGGGCGGATTTGAAACCGTGTCCGGAACGGAAGAGAAGCTGCAGCGGGTGCTTTACAAGCTGATATGCCGCAGAGGAGGCTTTGCCCCGTATCCGAAGCTCGGCAGCAGACTTTATGAGCTTATGCGCACAAAGCCCGCCGAGCGTGACAGCGCGGCAAGACAGTTTATATTGGAAGCGCTTGAAAACGAGAGCGATATTACGCTTGAGTATGTTCAGACAGCACAGAACGGAGACACACTGAGCGTCGATATCGGGCTTGGCCTCGACGGAGAAAGCAAGAATATTGAGCTGGTACTTTGACAAGGGAGTGGAAAATTGAAAACATCTGAAGAAATTTTTACAGAAATGACGGAAGAATTTGAAAGCGTCACAGGGCGCGCCGTTGCGCCGGAATGCGACATGGCTGTGCGAATGATGGCAGCCGCTGTGCAGATCGAGGCGCTGTATGTCTACGGCGATTGGGTGCTGCGTCAGTGTTTTGCGCAGACGGCGCAGGGAGAATACCTTGAAAAGCACGGCGCCATGCGTTCTATCGTGCGCGGGGCGGCAAAAAAATCAAGCGGAAATATCAGCTTTACGCTTCAAAGCCCTGCGACGCATCCTGTGACCATTCCGAGCGGCACTGTCTGCATGACGGCACAGGGCGTCAGCTTTGAAACCACCGAAGCCGGTACGATAACTGTCGGCAGTATGATGGCGACGGTTTCCGCAAAAGCCGTAAATGCCGGCGCAGAGGGCAATGTCGCCTCCGGCACGATCGTTCATATGACGAATGCGCCGGTCGGCGTTTATGCGTGCAGCAATCAGTCCAATTTCATCGGCGGAGAAAATGAAGAAAGCGATGAAGCTCTGCGCGAAAGGCTCCTTCGTTCCTACAGAACGCTTTCAAACGGTGCAAACGCGGGCTGGTATGAGAAAACGGCGCTTGAGGTCGAAGGTGTGGCGGCAGCTTCGGTCATTCCGCGTGCCGAAGGCATCG
>JAZRYQ010000083.1:0-4997 GCA_045600805.1 Candidatus Alloscillospira sp.
AACACTTTGTTTGCAAAGCCCCAACGCACAGCCTCGTCTGCCCTCATTTTGTCACAGAAATAAACCATTTCCATAAATCTGTGTGTCGGGATCATCTTGTGAAGCGTGATGGCTCCGCCGCAGCCCGGTGTCAAGCCGATATTGAATTCCGGCAGAACGAATTTTGCGTTGTCCGCACAGTAAACGAGGTCACAACACATGGAAAATTCAAAGCCCGCGCCGGCGCAGGCGCCCTTGACGGCGGCGACAACGATCTTATTGCTGTCATAGATCGCTTCGCGGCATGCCTTGCCGATTTTCCACTGCACGACACGGTCATCCGTTGTCTTTACATCGTCGAGCATTTCCATGGAAAGGCCGGAGCTGAAGGATTTTTCGCCTTCACCGCGCAGCACGATAACACGGATCGAATCGTCGTTCTCGGCTGCTCTGAACTGATTGATGAGCTCCTGACGCATTTCAACGGTAAATGCGTTGAAAGCATCGGGATTTGAGATTGTCAAATAAAGCACATGGCCTTTTTTCTCCGCGATAAGTTTTGCTTCTGCCATTTTGTTTTCCTCCATTTTATTTTCCTATAATAGATTTTGTTTTCCATTTTCCCGTCGAATAATATATCATTGTCGCCACCGCGTTGATAAACATCGTTATCACGAGAGCTATAAAGCTTGATTTCGGATTGCCGGCGGGGTATATTTCGCTTGCTGTAAAGTGTACAAGCAGGAGCATAGCTGGGATTCTAATGACGGTGTTTGTTATCAGATTTATCCACATCGGAGGCATTGTATCTCCCGCGCCGCGAATAACACCGCCGAAGGACTGCCCGACCGCCATGAGGAAATACGCCGGAAGCATGACCTTGATGAATTCATACCCCATGTCGATGACCTCATTGGTCGATGTAAACAGGCTCATCATCCATTTGCCGAAAACCAGCATCAGAATGACCATGATAGAGGTCGTGATAAGGCTCATGAAAAATACCTGGATGCTTCCTTTTTTCACTCTGTCATATTTTCCTGCGCCGACATTCTGCCCTGTGAACGTGGACGAACACATGCCGAAGGTCTGGCTCGGTATAACAGCAAAGGCATCAACGCGCAAAACAGCCGTGATGGACGCTGTAACAAGATAACCCATTCTGTTAATGAAGGTCTGGATGATGATCGATGCAAGGAAAAGGACGCCCTGGGAAATGCCGTTCGGAATTCCGAGGCGGCAGATCGTAAAAACGATCGGCTTTGTGAGCTTGCAGTCACTGAGGTGTATTTTAAACTCGCCGCGTATAAGCAGGACCTTGACAACACACGCAATAGCCGAAACGGTCTTGCAGATCGTGGTCGCCCACGCAGCACCGGCAACGCCCATTTTAAAGCCCACGACAAACCAGATATCAAGAGCAATATTGAGCACGGTTGTGAGCAGCAAAACGATAAGCGGATATACCGATTCTCCGAGACCGCGCAGGATGCCGGAAAAAATGTTATAAAATCCGTCGCCCGCAGAGCCGATAAACAGGATTATCAGATAAGCCTTTGCCATATCGTACACTTCCGCCGGCGTATCAATGAGCTTTAACACCCAGCCGGTGATGCCAATACCGACGAATGTGAGAAATACGGACGCCAACGCTATGAGTGTGAAGGAATTGCCGATCGTTTTCGCAAGCGGTTTATATTCCTTGGCGCCGAAATACTGCGATACCATTACCATGACGCCTGAACCGATCGCCATGAAAACGACCATAAAAAGCGTAATGATCGGTGATGTTATACCGATTGCGGACAAGGCAAGGTCACCAACGTATTTGCCGACGACAATAGAGTCAACCGTGCTGTAAAGAAGCTGAGCAAGATTGCCGATAAGAAGCGGGACAGAGAACATCAGAAGGCACTTTATGGGGCTTCCGACGGTCATGTCCTGCGCGCCGAACAGGGATTTAAATTTTTTTAACACAGAGGTCACTCCCAAAAATAAGATACATTTTTCTTATTTTAGCATAAGTAATTTTTTCTTTCAATACAATTTGTGCATATTGAGTCTATTTTCTGCCTTTGAAGGAAAGGCCGAGCACAAGCCCGCAGATGCCGCCGATAATATGCGTAAGCTGCGAAATATTGTCGATCGAAGTGACGCCCGCGAGTATTTCCTTGCCGATATACAGTACAAGGACAAGCACCATCGTAAGCGGTATCCCGCCGCCGCGCGTGCTTGTGACGGACAGCATGACGATCAGCATGAACACGACGCCCGAAGCGCCCAGAAGCGCAGAGCCGGGGAAAAAGATAAACTGTACAAGTCCCGTAACGAACGCGCATATAACGATTGACAGGAGAAGTCGGCGGCTGCCGTAACGCTCCTCGACCGCAGGCCCGACAACTAAAAATAACAGCATATTGCTCAGATAATGCGAAATTCCGCTGTGCCCTAAAACGTGCAGGAAAAAGCGCGGATATGTAAGCGCGTTACCAAGCGGAGAGCGGTAAACGCAAAAAAGCTTTGTCGTCGTCAGCCCTGCCGTCAGCTTATCCAGAAAAAGCACGACCAGCCCCAGAAGCGCAAATGTCAGCACAACGGGCGAATTATACCGTATTCCTTTTTTCATGGCTTCATCCTCCTTTTTGCATAATAGTATCATAATAACGCGTGATTTTCAAGATACGTTATCTATACGAAGTCCCGCCTTTGGCAATGCAAAAGGCGGGACTTTGGTACGCCCGGTGCGACTTGAACGCATGGCCTTCAGAGTCGGAGTCTGACGCTCTATCCAACTGAGCTACGGGCGCGTATAATGTTTTCGGGATTAAAATTATAGCAGACAATCTCCGTTCTGTAAAGCAAAATATCATAATTATGGCACATGTTATTGTGAAAACTGTTAAAATATGCTTATAATTTCGCGATTTTTTACATATTTGCTCGGTTAAAATATTATCGGGATTATGAAGTATAGAAAATTTTTAAATGCGTATGCTTGGTTATTTACAAGTAAAAAAAAATATTTTATAATATATTGTAAACAGCTTTTTGTTTACACCCGCATGCGGGTATGCTATTACAGAAAGGGTAATCATCTATGGAAAGAAAAGTCGGAACAGTGTCCAGAGGTATCCGCTGTCCTATCATCCGCCAGGGCGACGATCTTGCTTCCATTGTGACAGACAGCGTCCTTGACGCTGCAAAATACGAGGGCTTCGAGCTGAGGGACAGAGATGTCATCAGTATCACGGAATCAGTCGTTGCCAGATCGCAGGGCAACTATGCATCTGTTGAGGATATCGCAGCTGATGTCAAAGCAAAGCTCGGCGGCGGCGTTATCGGCGTTATTTTCCCGATTTTATCACGCAACAGATTTGCAATCTGCCTCAAGGGTATTGCAATGGGCGCAAAGAAAATCGTGCTCATGCTCAGTTACCCCTCCGACGAAGTAGGAAATCAACTTGTAAGTCTCGATAAACTCGATGAAGCCGGCATCAATCCTTATTCGGATGTTTTGTCACTTGAAAAATACAGAGAGCTCTTCGGAGAGAACAAGCATGAGTTCACCGGGGTTGATTATGTAGCTTATTATTCCGAGCTTATCCGATCCGTCGGATGTGAAGTGGAAGTCGTTTTCGCAAACCAGGCAAAGACGATCCTCCATTATACGGACTGCGTTCTGACATGCGATATCCACACACGCGCACGCACAAAGAGGATTCTCAAAGCCGCAGGCGCAAAGATCGTATGCGGTCTTGACGATATTTTAACAGCTCCCGTAAACGGCAGCGGCTACAACGAGAAGTACGGTCTTCTCGGCTCGAATAAATCCACGGAGGACAAAATCAAGCTTTTCCCCAATGCCTGCAAAGACCTTGTTCTCGCAATTCAGGCAAATATTTTAAAGGCGACCGGCAAGCACGTTGAAGTCATGGTTTACGGTGACGGTGCTTTCAAGGACCCGCAGGGTAAGATCTGGGAGCTTGCTGACCCCGTCGTCTCCCCCGCTTTTACGGACGGTCTAATCGGCACACCGAATGAGTTAAAACTCAAATATCTCGCCGACAATGATTTTAAGGATCTCTCGGGCGAAGCATTGAAAGAAGCCATCTCCGCAAGTATTCGCGCAAAAAGCGGCAGTCTTGTCGGAAATATGGCCTCCGAGGGAACAACGCCCCGTCAGCTTACAGACCTCATAGGTTCGCTTTGCGACCTCACGAGCGGTTCCGGTGACAAGGGTACGCCTGTTGTTCTTGTGCAGGGATATTTTGATAACTATACAAACTGAGACTGGGGGAAATATAATGGCAGATATAAGACCTGAAACTATGGAGCGCATAACCACTCCCGCTCTTGCGAATGCATTTATTGATGAACAGATAAAAGCGCTGCGCGCCGAAATCGGTGACAAAAAAGTTCTTCTTGCACTCTCCGGCGGCGTTGATTCTTCCGTCGTCGCCGCACTTTTGATCAAGGCAATCGGCAAAAACCTCACATGCGTACATGTAAATCACGGTCTTCTCCGCAAAGGTGAGCCGGAACAGGTCATCAAGGTTTTCCGCGATGAGATGAATGCAAACCTTGTTTATGTTGACGCAACAAACCGTTTCCTCGATGCGCTTGCAGGTGTTGACGAGCCGGAAACGAAGCGAAAAATCATCGGCAAGCTTTTCATTGACGTATTTGCGGAAGAAGCGAGAAAGCTTGACGGCGTTGAATTCCTTGCACAAGGTACGATTTATCCCGACATTCTTGAGTCAAAAGGTGTCAAGGCTCATCACAATGTCGGCGGTCTGCCGGAGGATCTGAATTTTGCTCTTGTCGAGCCGGTCAAGTTCCTTTATAAGGATGAGGTCAGAGTAGTCGGTGAGGCACTTGGTCTGCCGCATAAAATGGTCTACCGTCAGCCTTTCCCCGGTCCGGGACTCGGCGTAAGATGCACAGGCGCAATCACACGCGACAGATTGGAAGCACTCAGAGAAGCAGACGCCATTGTCAGAGAAGAAATCGACAAGCTG
>JAZRYQ010000084.1:0-5807 GCA_045600805.1 Candidatus Alloscillospira sp.
AGACAGCAAAAAAGCGGGCAAGTATGCAGGCGTTATGCTCAGCACAAACGTCATGTCGCTTGACTGCAACCTCGCAACAGACGGTGACTCCTTTGAAGTCATCGCAGGCTGTATAGACGGCCTTACACAGATGGATTCCGAAGGCTCTGCTATCCCCGCGCTTGCTGAGAGCTGGGATATTTCCGATGACGGCCTTACATGGACATTCCACCTCAGAGACGCAAAATGGTCAAACGGCGATGCCGTTACCGCAAACGACTTCGTGTTTGCATGGCAAACAGCCGTTGTTGCAAACGAAGAGTACGGCTATATGTTTGACACATCCGTCGGCTGCGTTAAAAACGCGGACGCTATCCTTTATGAAGGCGCAGACCCGAGCACGCTCGGCGTATCTGCTCCCGATGCAAAGACACTTGTTGTTGAGCTCGAAGCGCCTGTTTCCTTCTTTGATTCCCTTATGTACTTCCCGACCTTCTATCCTTTGAATGAGAAGTTCTACACAGGTCTGAAAACCGGTACATACGGCACAAGCGCTGATACATTCCTTTCCTGCGGCGCATACATCCTTGAAGATTATACACCCGGCGCTGCAAGCTTCTCCCTCAAGAAAAACCCGAATTACTGGGATGCGGCAAATGTAAAGCTTGAAGGTCTCAAGTATCAGGTCGTCGGCTCCTCTGATAACGCTCTCACAGCATTCAAGAGCGGCACACTTGACCTCGTAACGGTTTCCGGCTCACAGGTAGCTGCTGTTAAGGATGATTCCGCCCTTGCCTCCAAGCTCAAGGTAACAGGTGCAGGTTATATGTGGTATCTCACGTTCTCACAGACAGAAGCAAACGCAAACGGCGGTGAGCTTGCCAATCAGAACCTCCGTCTTGCTATCACAAATGCCATTGACCGTGAATCACTCGTTGAAAACTATGTAATGGACGGCTCCCTGCCGACTTACACATGCGTACCGCCTCAGTTCGCTGCTTCCGCAACGACCGGTGAGGACTTCTCCGGTGATCAGACACGCTTCAAAGATGTATGCTCATTCGACGTTGCAAAAGCGCAGGATTACTTCGCAGCAGCCAAGAGCGAGCTCGGAAAAGACACATTCGAGTATACAATGATCTATGGCAACAACGAAGGTGACGAAGTTGCTAAGGTCGCACAGGCGATCAAAGAGCAGGTAGAGGCAAATCTTCCGGGCGTAACGCTCAATCTCCAGCCTATGTCAAAGGCCGAAAGACTTGACAAGATGCAGAACGATAACTACGATGTAGCTCTCACCCGTTGGGGACCTGACTACGCCGATCCTATGACATACCTCGGCATGTGGATCACAGACAACGCAAACAACTACGGCTTCTGGAGCAACACCGAATATGACCAGCTCATCGCAGACTGCACGACAGGTCAGTACGTAACAGATTACGATGCACGTTGGGCAGCCCTGTACAAGGCAGAGCAGCTTGTCATGAACGAAGCTGTTATCGCACCGCTCTATACGAAGTCAAATGCAAACCTGATTTCCGAAAAGCTCACGGGAGTTGACTTCCATCCGGTAGCACTGAACAGAGTATATAAGAGCGCATCTCTTGCCGACTGATCATCCGGCAAATCCAATCGTATAAGTTTAAAATATTCGGAAAAAGGGCGGTTTTTTAAGACCGCCCTTTTGGAGATTTACAGATATGAAGAATTATGTGATTAAGCGAATACTATCTGCGCTGATTACGCTTCTGCTGATCACGTTTCTGCTGTTCGTGTTAGTGCGTATCATGCCGGGAAACCCGTTTCCATCCGAGCGTATGACTGACGAGGCCATTGCAGCAAAGAGAGAAGAAATGGGACTGAATGACCCGATGCTTTTGCAGTTCTGGCGCTATATGAAGAATCTGCTGCAAGGCGATTTCGGAATGGGCACGTCCCTTTATAACGGCGCTCCGATAAACACGGTTCTGGGAAAATGTCTCAGGAATTCGTTTAAGATCGGCGGCATTGCCATCATTCTCGGAACGATTGTCGGACTTCTGCTCGGATTTGTCGCAGCACTTAACCGTGATCGGTTTATGGATGTTTTCTGCAGCGTATTTTCGATACTCGGAGCGTGTGTTCCGGCGTATGTTTTCCTGATTTTCCTGCAATATACTTTGGCTTATAAAGCAACGCTTTTGCCGTATTTCTTTGACTCATCGGTGTTTTTGCGTTCTACCATAATCCCCTCTGTTTCCATGAGTCTGTTTACCATGTCTACCATCGCGCGCTTTACAAGAAACGAAATGGTCGAGGTCATGGACAGCGATTATGTTCTGCTTGCTGAATCAAAGGGAATTTACGGTGCACGCCTGATATTCCGCCATGTGCTCCGCAACGCGCTTATACCGGTCGTAACGGTTCTTGCCCCGCTGATCGTTGACCTTTTGACGGGCGCGCTCGTCGTTGAAAAGATTTACGGTATTCAGGGAATCGGCAAGCTGATGGTTGACGCCATCTCCGGCGAAGGAATTGACTATAACTATGTCCTTGCACTGGGAATTCTGTATTCCGCGCTGTATATCATCATTATGCTTGTCGTTGACCTTGTGTACGGCGTGCTTGATCCGCGTATCCGCATAACGAAGAAAGGAGGCGATCAGTAATGGATCATGATTTTGAATTACTCGGCGATCGTGATATACAAACTGACGTAAACTTTGCTTCGCAGCCATATTGGAAAGGCGTTTTCAAGAGATTTTTTGCAAAAAAGAGGTCTGTTGTAGGACTCGTTATCATCGTTGTGATACTGATTCTCGCGTTTATCGGGCCTTTGATAAGCGGATACGGTTACCGTGAAATAACGTCGGTCATTGACCCTGCGACCAATAAAGAAGTCGTCGCCCGCGGCATAAGCCCGCGTATCCCGTTTATACACGACCTTTTCGGCAAAGAGGAATACAATGATTTCTTTGCTGACAAGACGTTCCTGTTCGGAACGGACGACCTCGGACGTGACTTGTGGACGAGAACATGGTACGGCGCGCGCGTTTCGCTGCTTATCGCGTTCGTGACGATATTCATCGACGTGATTATCGGCATGACATTCGGCCTCGTGTCAGGCTATTTCGGAGGGATAACGGACTCTGTCATGCAGCGTTTTGTTGAGATCGCGAACTCTGTTCCGCGTCTTGTCATCGTCTCCGTGCTTGCGATTTTCATGCCTAAGGGCATAGGACTTGTTATCGTCGCGCTTCTGATCACTGAGTGGATAGGCATGAGCAAGATCGCCCGTGCCGAAATGCTCAAGATCAAGGAAATGGAGTATGTCCTCGCGGGCAGAACGCTCGGCGCAAGCAGCTTCGGCATCATTTTCAAGGATGTCCTGCCGAATACGGTCGGCCCTATCATAACACAGGTCATGTTCTCCATTCCGACAGCGATTTTCACAGAGGCGTTCCTGAGCTTTGTCGGCGTCGGAATCGTGCTTCCGCAGTGCTCAGTAGGCTCCCTTATCGAGGACGGCTTCAACAATATCACCACGCTGCCGTATCAGATAATCCCGCCAATCATCGTGCTTGCGCTTTTGATGCTCGGGTTTAACTTCGTCGGTGACGGATTGAGAGAAGCGCTTGCTCCGAAGCTGGAAGATATGTAACGGAGGTGACGGATATGGATGAAAAAGATAAGATCCTTGATATAAAAAATCTCGATATCAGTTTTAAAACCTCCGCGGGAGAGATCCACGCGCTCAGAGGCGTCAATATTGATTTATACAGAGGGGAGACCGTCGCCGTTGTCGGTGAATCCGGCTCCGGAAAATCCGTTTCGATGAAGGCAGCCATGGGACTGCTTGCTTCCAATGCGAAGATAAACGCCGGAGAGGTGCTGTTCCGTTACAAAAACGACGAGGGGCAGATAGAAGAGGTCGATATCCTCAAAAAAGACAAAAAGTGGATAAGAAAAAATATCAACGGCAAACACATGGCAATGGTATTTCAGGATCCGATGACCTCACTTGACCCTACCATGACGATCGGTAACCAGATAACCGAGGGTATGATCGATCATCTCGGGATTTCCAAAAAAGAGGCGTGGGAAAGAGCGCTTTCCCTGCTGGAGGAAGTCGGCATCACAGACGCGGAGAAGCGCATGAAAAACTATCCGCATCAGCTTTCGGGCGGTATGCGTCAGCGCGTTGTCATCGCCATAGCGCTTTCCTGCAATCCCGATCTTCTGATCTGCGATGAGCCGACGACCGCGCTTGACGTTACGATTCAGGCGATGATCCTCGACCTTATCATCAAGGTGCAGAAGGAACGCGGCATATCGGTCATTTATATTACGCATGACCTCGGTGTCGTCGCGAAAGTCGCGGACTATGTGAATGTCATGTATGCCGGCAAAATCATCGAAGTCGGAAACGTAAACGAAATATTCTATGAGCCGGCCCATCCGTATACATGGGGACTATTGTCCGCCATGCCGGATCTCGGAACGGACGATGACCGACTGTATACGATTCCGGGCTCACCCCCGAATCTGCTGCACGATGTCAAGGGGGACGCATTTGCGCCGAGAAACAAGTATGCACTTGTGATTGACGAAAAAGAGCACCCTCCTATGTTCAAAATTACGGAAACACACTCAGCGGCAACGTGGCTTCTTGATCCGCGTGCTCCGAAGATAGAAATGCCCGCTGAGCTCAGAGCGCGTCTTGAACGCATGAGAAAGCAGGCGCAGTGATGGCGGCAAATTATAACGCTGAGCCGATACTCAAGGTCACCAACTTAAAGCAGTATTTCAGAGTAAACAGAAATTTCACGGTCAAGGCTGTTGACGGCGTGAGCTTTGAGATTTACCCGGGCGAGGTTTACGGCCTTGTCGGTGAATCAGGCTCCGGAAAATCCACGATCGGACGTTCGATCATAAGACTGTACGAGCCGACGGAAGGTCAGATACTGTTCAAGGGCAAGGATATATCCGGAAAGCTCGAAACGGATGCAAAGACAATGCTGCGAACAAAGCTGATGATGATATTCCAGGACCCGATGGCGTCGCTGAATCCGAGAAAAACGATAGGCGACATTATCGGCGAGGGACTTGACATTCACAAAATGTACTCTTCGCGCGAGGAGCGTAAGCAGAAAATCGACAATATCCTTCTGAAGGTCGGACTTTCTCCGGACCATTACAATCGCTATCCGCATCAGTTTTCCGGCGGTCAGCGCCAGCGTGTCGGTATAGCCAGAGCGCTCATTATGAATCCGGATCTGATCATCGCCGATGAATGTATTTCCGCGCTTGACGTTTCCATACAGGCGCAGGTAGTCAACCTCATCAAGGATATTCAGGAGGAAACCGGCGCATCCTATCTGTTCATTGCGCATGACCTTTCCATGGTCAAGTACATTTCCGACAGGATCGGTGTTCTTCATCTGGGACATATGCTTGAAACGGGCACAACGGAGGAAATTTTCGCAAATCCGATCCATCCGTATACAAAGAGCCTGATTTCGGCAATACCGATTCCGAATCCCATCGTCGAAAAGGCACGAACTGCCGAGCCGTATAATTACGCAAGCTCGGGCATTGACTACAATGTCGGCAAAAATCATCTGATCGAAGGTACACATTATGTCTTCGGAACAGATGAAGAAATCGCAAAATGGACGGCTGAATAAGAAAAATCCCGATGTGAAAGCATCGGGATTTCAGCTTGTCGAAAAAGGTCTGCCGAAAGGCAGACTTTTTTGCGAAAATATGGTAAAATAGAAATGGGTGATGAAAGATGTTAGAACGAGGGAAAATGGATCGAGACGTTGTGGAATTCGTGGTAATCG
>JAZRYQ010000085.1:0-2896 GCA_045600805.1 Candidatus Alloscillospira sp.
CTAAGACCGCTTGGCCTCCGACTTAAATGACGCTTGAATATGTCATGAAAAATGCCGGTGTCGAGCCAGGCGTTGACGCAGAGGTTGACACGTCGGTGCAGTTTAATATGATGGCGGGCGCGTTTACCGGCGGAAACGGTGATTATGTCGCGCTGTTTGAGCCGACCGCGACCGAGGTCGAAAACGCAGGACAGGGATATATTCTCGCGTCGGTCGGGCAGTACGGCGGAGAGATACCGTATACTGCGTATTTTGCCTCCGAAAGCTACATCAAGGAGCACGGCGATATTGTGCAGGGCTTTACAAACGCCGTTGCGCGCGGTCAGAAATGGGTAGCGGAGCATTCCGATAAAGAAGTCGCGGAAGCCATCGCGGAATTTTTCCCGGATACGAGCGTCGAGGTTCTTGCATCGGTCTGTGCACGTTATAAAAGCATCGACGCATGGTGTAAAGCCCCGGTCATGTCACAAACCGCGCTTGAAAACCTCGAAACGGTCATGGAATCCGCCGGTGAATTATCCGAAAGAGTCGATTTTACACAGCTTGTTGACAATTCCTTTGCGGAAAAAACGAAATGACGCAAAATGCCGGCAAAGTCGTCTAAAAAGTCAAAATATCACTATTATTCTTGATTTTTAAATAAAGTTTAAGTATAGTATTCTTGTAAACATAACACAATTCATACAACTACAGCTTGCCTCGGAAAGGATAATGATTATGGCTTCTCCTAATACCAAACAGTACGATTCCAAACAACGCGATTATTCATTTGAGCTTGAAATGTTAAAGTTTTATCAACAAGAGTTTCAATACCGTATAAACCATCTTTGGAATATTTTGATAAAGCTATTTTTTCTATGTGTTATAGTTTGTTTAATACCATTTGTGTCAGAAATAGTAGGTATTAAATTTAATATTATAGATAATAACACAAATGTTGCTTTAGTTTCTCTTTTTTTCCCATCTGTTGGTTTTTTTATTTCTATTTTTTCTTGGTGGATCCTTCGCAACGAAACGCAACGGATGAATGTTGCAGATGATAGTAAGGCGAATATACTTGAAAAATTACCTCAAGCGTATCGTTATTGCTATGGAAATAGTCGCAAATCCAACTCAAAGCCACATTCTATATCGAAGAAGCTATACTGGTTTGCTTCCGCTTTTGAACTTCTATTAAGCATCTGTTCTTTATTAGCATGTATATTTTTAAAAAGGTAATAGTTATTATAAACAAAGCTTTATTCTGATTTTCTCAAAACAACGGCAGTCTTTGAAAAACATCTCAAAGACTGCCATTTTATTATCCTTCATTAATACTGATTTTGATATTCAGCTCTTCAAGCTGCTTCGGATCCACCGTTGACGGTGCGTCCATCATGACATCCTGCGCGTTCTTGTTCATTGGGAACGGGATGATCTCGCGTATGGAGCTTTCGCCCGCAAGAAGCATGACCATTCTGTCAACGCCCGGGGCAATTCCGGCATGAGGAGGCGCACCGTAACAGAATGCGTTGTACATCGCAGGGAATTTTGCCTTGACATCATCTTCTCCGAGCCTTACAAGCTCAAAGGCTTTTATCATGATCTCGGGATCATGGTTTCTCACAGCGCCCGAGGAAAGCTCAACGCCGTTGCATACAAGGTCATACTGGTCTGCCGTGATATCCAGCGCGTTGACTTCGCCGCGCTCTGCCTTTAACAGCACGTCAAGGCCGCCGGACGGCATGGAAAACGGGTTGTGGCAGAATTCAAGCTCGCCGGATTCTTCGCCGATCTCATACACCGGGAAATCCACGATCCAGCAGAACTCGTATCTCTCGGTGTCCATGTGCCCCTCACACGCCGCACCGAGCTTGTTTCTGAGTACGCCCGCCGTTTTCTGTGCAAGCTCTTTTTTACCTGCGGCGACGCCGACAAAGCTGCCGGGCTTCAATCCGAGCTTATTGACAAGCGCTTGCTTTGCGCCGCCGAGGAATTTGGCAATGCCGCCCGCAAGCTCTCCGTTTTCATCGAGCTTGAACCAGAACGGCTTTGCGCCAGCCTGAACTTCGACCTCGGCACACAGCTTGTCAATTGCTTTTCTTGCAAGCTTGCAGTCATCAACGACAACAGCTTTAACGACTTTTCCGTCTATCGGCTCAAAGCCGCAGCCGGACACTTCGCCCGAAATATCCTGTACAAGCAGGTCAATACGCAGGTCGGGCTTGTCCGAGCCGTAATTTTCCATCGCGTCTTTGTAGCTTATTCTTCTGAACGGCGCGCTCGAGGCTATATCATATGTCCCGTATTTTGCAAAAATCGGGGGAAGCACATCCTCAAGAACGGCAAAAACATCATCCTGTGTGGCAAATGCCATTTCCATATCAAGCTGATAAAACTCGCCGGGTGAGCGGTCACCGCGCGCATCTTCATCGCGGAAGCAGGGCGCTATCTGGAAATAACGGTCAAAGCCCGCAGTCATCAAAAGCTGCTTGAACTGCTGCGGCGCCTGTGGAAGCGCATAGAATTTTCCCGGGTGCTTGCGTGCCGGAACGAGATAGTCTCTCGCGCCCTCGGGAGAAGAGGCCGTGAGAATCGGCGTTGTTATCTCCAGAAATCCGTGCTCTGTCATCGCGTTTCTGAGCGCTGCGACGACATTGCTGCGGAGAATGATATTTTTCTTAACAGCGGGGTTTCTCAAATCGAGATATCTGTATTTCAGTCTTTGAAGCTCGTCTGCATCCCTTGAACGGTTTATCTCAAACGGAAGACTGTTATAGCGGCATTTACCGAGGACTTCGATTTTTTCGGGCACGACTTCGACATCGCCCGTATCCTGCTTCGGGTTTTTGCTTGCTCTTTCGCGGACAACGCCTTCAACGGAAATCGTCGATTCCTTATTGATGCCTTTTACGAG
>JAZRYQ010000086.1:0-2780 GCA_045600805.1 Candidatus Alloscillospira sp.
TCCCGCCGACCGTGTGACCGTGGAAGTTGGCAAAAGCATTTTCCCGTATCTTTTTCAGCAGCTCCCTGTCATATATAGGGGCTGCGAAGCGGATGCGGGGGTCGTTTTCAAATTTCAGTTTTCTGTTAAGCGTTTTCAGAAAACGTTTATTTTCGGTCGAAATGATGATAAGAGGTTTTTGGCTGCTGCTTTTCATGAATTCGCGGATGATCGTCTCATAATTGTTTTCCGGGACAAGACGGCCGCAGCACATATAGTATTCCTGTGCCAATACATTGTTTTCCGCAAGCCAGCGTTTGAATTGGGGACTGTCATCTTTCAGAGCGGAAGGAGTGATCTCCGCTCCGTAGGCGATATATTTCGTGCGGGGCTTATAGGCGGCATAGGTTTCCAGAATATATTTCTCAATATTTAATGAATCACATACAACGAGATCCGCAAAACGAACCATGGTTTTTTCGCATTGCTTTAAATAAAGCCGCACGAGAACGGGCCATTTTCCCCGTTTCCATTCGTGCCCGTCTGGGTTGACGAAAACGCTGCCGCCGAGACTATGCGCTTTTTTTACCAGTCCTTTGAACGAAAGCCATCTTCGGCAGCCGAGAACGTAGAATATCGGATTTTCCGTCTCGTGCTCCCGCACATAGCGAAGACACGTTCTCCAGGCCCGGATATCGTAAACGATCGCCTGCGCGTGACCGATCTTTGGCACTTTCACCTTGACGACTCTCGCACCGCGAAAGAGAAAGCTGTGTTCATCAAGCTTTTCGGCTCCTTTGAGCACGCTTTCATCCATGGCGCCTTCCCCGTTGGCTTTTAATATTATATTATAACGGAGACCGGGGAGAGACTGATGCTGTTCGGTGAGATGGTCAACAAAGGACTCGTATCCGCCGTATTGCCCGATCGATTTTGCTCCGATGATAAAAATATTCCGGAAGCCGGTTTCGTTTCTTTTTTCCATAAATCAAATCTTTTCATTCAGGCAGTTTGTTGTTTTTGTATATCCATTATAAAGTCAAAGCCGCATTATTTCAATAGCGTTCTTATGGCCGGCAAATCGAAATCAGAAAGGAGACCTGCTGTACGGATGGGAAAATTTATGTTTCATGAGACAAAGATCAAGGGGGTCTATGTTGTTGATACCAAGACATACGACGATCGACGCGGGTACTTTTCGGAAATCTATAATCAGTCAGACTTCAGGGCTGCGGGACTTGACTATACCTTTGTGCAGGATAACCGATCTCTCTCCCGAAAAGGGGTGCTGCGGGGACTGCACTTTCAGCGAAACCACCCGCAGGCAAAGCTTCTGCAGGTACTGAAGGGCGAGATTTTTGATGTGGCGGTTGATCTCCGCAGAGGCTCCGAAACATACGGACAGTGGACAGGGGAATTCCTTTCGGAAGAGAACAGACGGCAGATCGTGATCCCGCGCGGTTTCGCGCACGGTTTTCTGGTCGTTTCCGATTATGCAGAGCTTTTTTACAAATGTGATGATCATTATCATCCGGAGGATGAGGGAGGAATCCTGTGGAACGATGCTGCCATCGGTATTGAATGGCCGGATGTCGATGAGATCATATTAAGCGATAAGGATAAAAATCTCCCGTCTCTGAAAGAATATAAGGTGGAGTTTGATTTATGAAGGTATTTGTTACCGGTGCAAACGGGCAACTCGGTCACGATGTGATGAACGAACTGTATAGACGCCGCATCCCGGCGATCGGAAGCGGAAGAGGGAAAGCGTATTCCGGGGTGGATGACGCCTCTTCTTCCGGCTCCATGGAGTATATCAGCCTTGACATTACCGATAAGGACGCCGTTGGATCCGTTCTGACGCGGGTGCGGCCGGATACTGTTATTCATTGTGCGGCATGGACAGCCGTGGATATGGCGGAGGATGACGATAAAAAAGAGGACGTCCGTAATGTGAATGTCAACGGAACACGATATATCGCGGAAGAGTGCAAAGCGATCCGGGCAAAAATGCTTTATATTTCTACGGACTATGTTTTTGACGGCAGCGGAACGCAGCCGTGGAGGCCGGACGGCAGGGAGTATAGACCTCTGAATGTCTACGGACAGACAAAACTGGAAGGCGAATTTGCCGTCTCCTCGCTTCTCGAGAGATTTTTCATTGTCCGCACCTCCTGGGTGTTCGGCATCAACGGCAGTAATTTTGTCAAATCGATGCTGGAGGCCGGCAGAACCCACGATACGGTTCGTGTGGTGAACGATCAGATCGGCACGCCGACCTACACCTGCGATCTGGCAAGGCTGCTCGCAGATATGATCGAAAGTGAAAAATACGGCTGCTATCATGCCGTCAATGAGGGCGGTTCCGTCAGCCGATACGAGCTCTGCTGTGAGCTTTACCGTCAGGCGGGCTTGAAGACAAGGGTGCTCCCGGTCAGTACCGCCGAATACGGCCTGTGCAAAGCGGTGCGTCCGCTCAATTCCCGGCTGGATACTTCCAAATTGACAGAAAACGGTTTTGACCTTTTACCGGATTGGAAGGATGCACTCAGGCGCTATTTGGTCTCTCTCAACTGATTTCAAAAAAGTTATCCATTCGTTTTGGCTCACTTCAGAGTGCCCCCAAAATGTTTCTCAAACTGAGGGCAGAATTTCAAAAAATAAAAGGACATTTTTGGGGAATATTTCCAAGTCTGACAATAAAAAAAGCACTTCAATAAGATAGTATAAGATGTTTTCCCTGAAACGGTATGGCCTCAGTCATGCCGTTTCATCGTTTCGTAAGTCATAGAATAATGTGG
>JAZRYQ010000087.1:0-5537 GCA_045600805.1 Candidatus Alloscillospira sp.
TTTTGATGCATCTGACGCGAATGAAAACAATCCGCCCTCTGATATGCCAACACAACGGAGAGGCACCCAAGAAAACAATAACGCAAAAGATGAGCCTGATTCTTCCTCCGATAGTGGTCAGAGTGTAATGCACTCCAGAGGGAATATGAACTTTGACGCCCGCAGCGGTGTGGTATCGGGTAATCCGGCAGGATCATCCGATGCGGCAAAATGGATTCTTGTAGGAGCATCGGTTGTTGTGCTGGCAGCAGGACTGTTTATTGCAATAAAAAAGAAGTATTAGCGGCTTCAGTAAAAGACGCGATCCTCAAAGTATTGACAAATAACCTGATATGCGTATAATGTGTAGCACGCTACATATTACGGAGGTGACAGAATGGGCCGACAGCCAATCGGGTATCTAATGAAGCAGATCACAGACAAAATGAAAGCTGCTGCGGATGCGGATCTGAAAATCAAAAAGCTTTCCCTGTCACAGATCAGAGTATTGGAATATATCTCCGGCAAAGGTGGCGCAGCCACGCAAAAATCCATTGAAGACTATTTGGGTGTTTCTCACCCGACCATAGTCGGCATTATTTCGCGAATGGAAAGAAACGGATATCTAGTTTGTTATCTTGACAAAGCCGACAAGCGAAATAAAATTGCTGAGCTCACCGAACAGGCAACCCTTATAGCACAGGAAATAGGGAGCGAAATCTCTTCTCAGGAAGAAAAACTCCTGCGTGGATTGACGCAGGAAGAAATAGAAAGCCTGCACAGGATACTTCACATTATCTGCAAAAATGTGGAGTAGCAAGAACGCCGCAATGCGGCGCTTCTTTTATCAACAAGTGTAGCGCGCTACATAATCATAATAAGGAGATCCGGTATGCTGAAAACACTTCTGAAAAGTCTGCGGGAATTCAAAAAACCGTCTGTAATTACAATGATCCTCTCTCTGTTAGAGGTCATATTTGAAATATTGATTCCTCTGATGATGGCGGATATCATTGATTTCGGTATTGATAAAGGAAATATGAACGCCGTTGTCAAGTACGGCATCGCACTGCTAATCTTCGCGGTACTGGAACTGATCACGGGAATGCTTGCCGCCAAAACGGCTGCAAAGGCATCGGCGGGATTTGCCGCAAATTTAAGACAGGACATGTATGACAATGTCCAGACCTTCGCCTTTTCCAATATTGACAAGTTTTCGACCTCTTCCATCGTCACACGCCTGACCACCGATGTCTCAAATATTCAGCAGGCATATCAGATGATCATCAGAATGTGTATGCGCGGCCCGCTGATGATTTTGTTCTCTATGATCGTGTCCTTACGGATCAGCCGGGAAATATCTCTCGTTTTCCTGTTCCTCATCCCCGTTCTTGCGGTCGGACTCATTGGGATTCTCCGGAAAGTACATCCTGTTTTCACAAGAGTTTTTGGAACCTACGATAAGCTGAATAACGTGGTGCAGGAGAACCTTCACGGAATCCGTGTTGTTAAGTCTTTCAATCAGCAGGAATATGAAATCACGAAGTTCAACGGCATATCCCAATCTATTTATTCAGATTTTACCAAAGGTGAAAAACTGATTGCATTGACCAACCCGTTACAGCAGATCTGTATGTACGTTTGCATGATCCTGATTTCCTGGCTCGGAGCTAAGGCAATTATTGCAAGCGGGAATAATCCGGCATTGGGGCTGACAACTGGTAATCTGACGGCTCTGTTTTCTTATTCCATGCAGATTCTAATGAGCCTGATGTTGCTTTCCATGATCTTCGCAATGCTGACAATCGCCCGGTCCGGAGCAGAAAGAATATCTGAGCTCTTGGAAGAGAAGTCGGATATTAACAATCCCAACAATCCTGTAATGACAGTTAAGGACGGCAGCATCCGTTATCAGAATGTCGAATTCACCTATGCTTCTAAAGCGGAAAAGAAAGTAATCGTGGATGCGAACCTTGAGATCGCATCGGGGGAAACGGTCGGAATCATCGGCAGCACCGGCTCCTCCAAAACCTCTTTCGTGCAGCTTATCCCACGCCTGTACGACGCAACCGGCGGTACCGTTTTTGTCGGCGGTGTGGATGTACGAAGCTATGATCTCAACACCCTGCGCAATGCGGTTGCCATGGTGCTTCAAAAGAACGAGCTGTTTTCCGGAACCATTAAGGAAAATCTTCGCTGGGGAAACGAAAACGCAAGCGATGAGGAAATGATCGAGGCCTGCCGGCTGGCGTGCGCGGATGAATTTATCTCTGCGATGCCGGATGGCTATGATACAAGAATCGAACAGGGCGGTGCCAACGTTTCGGGCGGCCAGAAGCAAAGACTGTGTATTGCAAGGGCGCTTTTGAAAAAGCCGAAGATCCTCATTCTTGACGATTCGACCAGCGCTGTCGATACAAAAACAGACGCTTTGATTCAAAAAGCATTTGCCGAATATATTCCGGAAACCACAAAGATCATTATTGCGCAGCGCATATCCTCCGTGCAGGACGCCGACAAGATCATCGTCCTGGATGACGGCCATATCAACGCCGTCGGCAGACATACCGAGCTGCTTGAAACCAGTGACATTTACCGGGAAGTCTTTGAATCCCAGCAGAAAGGAAACAGCGGAGATGACGAATGAAAAAATAATGAAACCAGGATCGAACGGTACTACGCCGAAAGGTATGCCCCCCAAAGATATGCCGCCGGAAGGTCTGCCGACGATGGACGCACCGGGGATCGGTAAAATTGACTGGAAATCGGCAAAAAGGCTTCTGACTTATCTGAAAAAATATAAGACCACGCTGGTTATTGTCGTGCTCTGCATTTTGCTGAGCTCCGTGGCAAGCGTTGCTTCCTCGCTGTTTATTCAAACGCTGATCGATGATCACATCGTCCCGCTTCTCGGTTCCGATGCGCCCACCTTTGCTGGCTTGATCAAGGCACTTTGCATGATGGGATGCATCTATCTGGTGGGAACGCTCGCAGGGTGGATCTACAACCGCTCCATGGTTACTATCGCACAGGGTACCTTAAAACAGATCCGCGATGAGATGTTTGAAAAAATGCAGGCGCTTCCCATACGGTACTTTGACTCCCATGCAAATGGCGATATTATGAGCCATTACACCAACGACACCGACACGCTCCGTCAGATGATCGCACAATCTCTCGGACAGCTTGTTTCCTCTGCCTGTACCATCGTAGCTGTTTTCTTTTGTATGCTATATCAGAGCATTTATCTGACGCTGGTCGTCGTACTGATCATCTTCCTAATCATGCGCGTTGTAAAAGTGATCACCAACAAAAGCGGTTTTTCCTTTATGCGTCAACAGGAAACGATCGGTGATCTGGACGGCTATATCGAGGAAATGGTGAACGGGCAGAAGGTCATCAAGGTTTTCTGCCATGAGGAATCGTCAAAAGCAGAATTCCGGACGAAAAACCATGCCTGGGAAACCAGTGCAGAAAACGCAAACGCTTACGCCAATATTATGGCGCCGATGATGAATGCACTCGGTTATGTGCAATTTGTCGTGATCGCCATTCTCGGCGCGTGGATGGCAATTTCCGGCGCGACCAATCTTACGATTTTCGGCTTCAATACGGTAACGCTTGGTATGATTGCTTCTTTCCTGACGCTTTCCCGAAACTTCATCATGCCGATCGCGCAGTTGTCCAATCAGTTCAATTCCATCGTGATGGCAATCGCAGGCGCCTCCAGGATCTTTGCGCTGATGGATGAAGAACCGGAATTTGACGACGGCTGCGTTACTCTGGTTTACGCCGCGGAAGGAAACGGCATGCTTACGGAAAGCAAAACATATACAGGCACATGGGCATGGAAGACCCCACACAGTGACGGCACTGCGGATCTGACGAAACTGGAGGGAAAAATCGTCCTTGACCATGTTGATTTCGGGTATGTCCCGGAGAAGCAGATCCTGCACGACATCACCCTTTATGCCGAGCCGGGACAGAAGGTCGCTTTTGTCGGCGCTACCGGCGCGGGCAAGACGACGATCACAAACCTGATCAACCGATTTTATGACATTGATGACGGAAAGATACAATATGACGGCATCAACATAAGCAAAATCAAAAAGCCAGACCTGCGTCGTTCTCTCGGTATTGTATTGCAGGACGTCAACCTGTTTACCGGCACCGTGATGGAAAACCTGAAATACGGAAATCCGAATGCAACCGATGAAGAATGCATTGAGGCGGCCAAGCTCGCCAATGCGCATAACTTCATCATGATGCTCCCGAAGGGATATCAGACTGTTTTGACCGGTGACGGCAGCGGTCTGTCACAGGGACAGCGGCAGCTCATTTCTATCGCACGTGCGGCAGTTTCCAATCCGCCGGTCATGATATTGGACGAGGCTACATCATCCATCGACACAAGAACAGAGGCGTTAGTGCAAAGCGGTATGGATCGTTTGATGGAGGGTCGAACCGTCTTTGTCATCGCGCACCGCCTGTCTACGGTTAAGAATTCCGATGTGATCATGGTGCTGGATCATGGTCATATCATCGAGAGAGGTACGCACGAAAGTCTGATAGAAAAAAGAGGAACGTATTATCGGCTTTACACCGGAGCGTTTGAGCTGGAATAACAGAAGTGGATTGTTGTGCTGTCTGCAGATCTGTTTGCTGCAATAAAAAAAGAAGTATTAAACAAGAAACGGCGGCAGGGGATTCTCCCCGCCGCCGTGCGTCTATTGGGCGTAGATCAGATCATTATTGACGATCTCCGTTGCCGTTTCCCGTACTGCATTCATCCGTTGTATCCAAAGCATTTGATTTTCAGCCTTGAGAACTTCCGAGATACCTTCCTTTTCGGCAAGTTCTTTTACCAGCCGAGAGAACATTTCTTCCGCCTGTTCATTAAGTTCGGCAAGGTAGTCGTTCAGTTTTCCATTCATTAGCAGCTCAGTGTAAACGGTCTTACGGTGTTGTTTCAGATACCGTAGATGTCTCTGCCCCCAAATCCCGATAGGGCATTCTTCCGGTTCGTCATCACCGGCGATGAAGTAGTAATCTCCTATGAGCTCAAATTTCAATCCAGTGCGTTCATCTATTATGTACTGTTCCACTATGCTTCCTCCTTTATGACACGCATTTTCTTTGATGGTGCATCGATGATTTTGAGGATCAGTCCATTGACATCCTCTATTGGCTTATCCTCGTGAATATACTCGTTCCGGGCAGTCATAAGGCACCCGACCAGTAGCCTGTGTTCAAAGTCATCCAGATAGAAGTATTTCCGCTTAGTTTTCATAGTCTTTCGACCCCCTTTTTTGATTTCCCCTTTATTGTAGGGGAAAGAAGCAGACAAATCGAATGTGCGGATATAGCAAAAGCACCATCTTGGAATTAACCAAGATGGTGCTTTTGTAATTCGTATCAGAGGAACACTTTCACGGCGAAACCACCGTTGAAGAAATAGGTGTTCGTCCAATACACATTTGGTGGAGATAAGCGGGATCGAACCGCTGACCTCTTGAATGCCATCGGCCTCACGGGCATGTCCATGTTCTGAAAATATG
>JAZRYQ010000088.1:0-4690 GCA_045600805.1 Candidatus Alloscillospira sp.
ATGGAAAAACCGACTTCCGTTCGCCACACACGGGAAAAATACTCATCTTTTTCAAGAGTTTTTACAATTTGTGTTCCAATGCCTTTCCCCTGATATTCTGGCAGAACAAATATTGACAGCAAATAACTCTCCGTTTTACTGCCCCAATATCCGGTTATGCCCCCACAACCGATTATTCTCTTATTGTCGCAAACTACGTAAAAATGAGACTCAATCGCTCGTTTCGAAAAGAATTCCGGGGAGTGCTCTATAATCATTTTTTCTATATCTTCTTGAGAATAATCGCCTTGATTGCTTATTCTTATCGTAGTAGCAACCAATTCCGCAATTTCGGTTTCATCACCGATGGCATACGGACGAACAATCATTTTCCCCATTAATATCGTCTCCACAGTAAATTGAAGTTTGTGCTATCACATCGGCGTTCCGACTTCGATCAGGGTTCCGTCCGGATCATAAAAGCGCACCACACGCTGGCCCCAGCTATGCGTCATGGGCGGATTGACAAATACCGTTTCCGGATAAAACGTTTTCAGCTTATCATAGAAAGCGTCAAGGTTTTCTTCCTCAAAATACAGCTCGCAGGCATTGTTTTGCGGAATCACGTCTTTACCGATAAAGCCACGCCAGCATTTTTCCTCCTGCAAAACGAGCCCGTCCGACAGGATCATATTGCCGTCGTTATCAACAAGCGTTTCAAGTCCGAAGAGGTCGTGATAGTATTTCTCCGCTTTTTTGATATTCTTGACTACGATCAAAAATCCGCTTAATTTCATTGTGCTATCCTCCGTACTTTCTCTGTGCAATCTGAATTAAACTTTCCAAAGAACAAATACATGCCCGGTACCGCATTGAATACGACTACCGCAAACGTGCCGAAGCGCTCAAACAATCCGAATACGCTTTGTGGAAGCAGTCCGGTCCCGACAGGCCCGATCCCCATATCCGCATAGGAAAAGAAACTGATAAGCCCCAGTATGCCAGGCTTTGATAATTTCATGATCTATGATCTTCTTTTTGAACAGACATTTCTTTGATCACAGTTATCGTCGCGACGAGGCACGCAAGTGTCGCTCCGTATTTTACATTCACAACGCAAACTGACAGCGGCAGAAGAAACAACAACAGCCCTGTGAGCTTATTTCCAAATGAATGCTCAATCGACATTTTGTGAGCTCTCTTACTCGCAATCAGAATGCCTATGATTTTTGTCACGGCGATAATCACAGTCCAAATCCAAATCCAAAGCGGAAGGTTCAGAAGCGGCAGGATTTTTACGGAATAGACGACAGCAAAAACCAAATCTGCTATGCTATCAAGATTTGCGCCCTTTTTGCTTTCCGTGTGCAATTTTCGCGCGGCAAACCCGTCCAGCACATCGGTCAGTCCGCACAGCAAATAGAATGCCGCAAAAGGAATAGAATCCGGGGAAAAGCCAAGCAAAAGAAGCGAAAACAGGATCCTGCTGACTGTGATGCAGTCAGCAGTCACGGCGGTTATTGCTTCCACCGTTTCAGAGTCGGAAACAGCTTTTCGCAGTGCGCTTTCATTTCCTCACTGGTCATCCCAGCCTGCGCGCCGAACTGACCGCACATTTCGATATATTCCTCCATCGAAACCTTGTCGGTAAATTCGCCGTTTGCATAGCAGTATTTGCAATAATCGGAATTCGTGCTGCCGTCGGCGTTTGTGCCGAAAACCTCTTCCGATCCCATCGGCATTCCGCAGCTCTGACAGATTGTCAGATCTTCCTTTTTCCTGATCGGCACCCGGATGCCGCACTCATAATCCGGCGATTGCGGATCCATTGCGGAATAGATCTCAAGAGATGACGAGCCGACCTCATACATCGTTTTAACGTACGGCGCCCACTCGTTCCATACCCGTGTATTGAGCGCCTGCAAGGACTGCGGGATCGGGCCTTTTGCCGAGAAGATCGCCCAATCACTTTCCGGGAACGTAAAAAGTTCAAGGCCTTCCGGCACATCGCCGCCCCTGTAAAGTCCGGCTATCCAATAGTCAAAGCCGTTCTCGCCATCGGCACAGATGGCATACATTCCGATGCCGTTTTCGAGAATCGCCGCTTCCACCGGCGTTTCGGGCTTCATGGTCTGCCACAGACGGGCGTATTTTTCGTTGTATTCCTTATCCCAGAATTCCGGGCATTTCCGGTAGCCCTCATTCGGTGCGATCCCGGTATGAAAACCGATAAACGTCAGTTCATGCTTATGTTCGTAGGTCGCGTTCATTGTATTTTCCTCCACACCTTTTTAACGATTTCACGCTCTGAGCCCTGATATAAACCGGTTCCGGTAAAGATATCCTCAAAGCCACAGTTTCTCATAATGGCAAGGGATGCCGTATTCTCCGCCAAACAGATGCCGTATACTTCGGATATTCCGGTCTGTTTTGCGATCACCGGAAGGAAAGCCTTTACCGCTTCGGTGGCATATCCGTTTCCCGTATATTTCTTTGCGACATGATAACCGATTTCCCACCTTCCGTTATCGATCGGACACAGCTGAACATAACCGATATTGTCCCCGGTCTCCTTCACAAGAACCGGGTATACAAGCGGTCCATTCAAAGTTCCGTATTGTGAAATCAAAAACTCCAGCGCTTCCGCCGCTTCTTCGACGGTTTCCCACACTTCATCCGGAACAAATCGTTTATTGTCTTCATCTACCGAGTTTTCCCAAACCACCTGTGCCATATCGGGCGTAAACTCGGTGATAATCAGCCGTTCTGTTTCAATCAGCATATTCTTTACCCAAATTTTTCATATGATCGAACGGGCTTTTCTTTCCTACCGTCATTGCCATTTCTACTTCGCCCTCGTCTTCGTTACCGGTAAGATCAAAGCCGAACGAGCGATACGGCTTCAGGCCGATTTCATTTCCTCTGTTGCAGGTGAGGGCGACTCTGCCGGACTCTCCGAACGGCTTGGTCTTGATATAGTCAAGTACAAGGCCGATGGCTATATAGTTTGCCTTCGGAACGTTTACGATCCCGGGCCTGTTTTTCGGCATGTAATATTCTTTGTACTCTTTTTTGAAATCAAATGGCATTTCTATCCTCCGGAAAGGTTCATGATATCTTTGATCACCGTTTTTCCATTACAACTTACGGCAGATGTACAGCAGATGATTTGTGCTTCCGAGCAATTCGCGTTTTTCGGAGAACGTCAGATACCATTCTGCGAACGACTTAAAATCTTCATCAGGAATGGAGAAGTCCGGGCGTTTTTCAATCGGCTCAAGCAAACCGTCTACGCCGGTCGTCGTAATCCATTCGACAGGTTTTTCGCTGAACAGGTTCTCAAATTCCGTAATATCATATCCCGTAAAAAGCTGTTCTTTGAAATGCTTTACCCGATAATCGTCCGTAAAGTTCATCTCCTGTCCTTCTGCCCAATTTCCATAGAAATAGTTTGCATACATTATGGCAAATACGGATATAAAGGCAAACATCAGCACGCCGCCGGGCTTGGTGACCCGGATCGACTCATCGATCGCGCTGTTGACCTCGTCCGTTTCATATAGATGATACATCGGCCCCAATAACAGCGTTACGTCAAAAGCGTTATCCGGGAATCGGCTGAGATCCGTTGCGTCCCCCCGGAACGACGCAATGTTTTCCGTTCCTCTGCTGTTTTCTTTGAGAACGGCAAGATTGCTCTCGACCAGCTCGACAGCCGTCACGTCCATGCCTTCTCTTGCAAGAGCTATGGAATACCTTCCGGTTCCGGCACCGACCTCAAGGACTTTTGAATGCTTGCCTGCATAGCGATGAATATAGGCCATTGTAGTACGGTACTCCAACTGACCGTGCCGCGACCTGACAGTCCTTCCCTCTTCGTCGTACTGAGCATAAAAGCCGGTTATGATCTCTTTTCTGGTGCTCATATAAGATCCCTCTCAAACTGAAGTTTATCCTGCTCCGGCCCCCTGTAAAAAGGGCTTGACGTTCCTTTCATACCGCAGCCGGTCTCTGCCTTTTTGATTCATCGGGATGCTTTCTGCATTTTTCACAGTTCCCACGCCGAACACCGTTTTCTTTATATGGGAACAGGGCAGACCGTTCACGCATTCTTCCGGTCTTTATCGGAAAGCCGATCGACGGTTTCTTGAATATCCTTTTTCAGCAGGGGCCGCATGCTGTCCTTGTATTGCGAAAAATCCGTGCCGCTGAGGGACGACAGTATCTCCGGAATAAGGCGCGGCTTTGCCTGCCCGACCTCTGAAAGCGCCTTGATACACTGTCTCGCGGTGACCGGCTTTTCGTCGGTGACATTCGACAGATACTCCGGCATGATGCCGTCGAACCTGTTTTCCTCATCCCACCTTGCGTTTGCCGCAAGCAGATTTAACGCCCGGTTTCTTACGAGTGACTTCCGATGGTTCAGCAGGGCGGCAAACTCATCAAAACAGCCGTACCATTCATCCGTTTCCCTGCTTTCGGAAAGAATCCTTTCGCAATATGCGCAGGCGTATCGATCGTCTTTTGACGTAAGCTTTGCCGATACGTCTTTTTTTCCGTCATTCTTCGCCACTGTTCTTCTTTTTTTCGATACAGGAACCAATGACAAATCCCGCCAGGATTCCGAGCGTCAGTCCGATTCCGGTATTATTGCCGAACGCCGTGCCGATCGCTACGCCGAAGCACATCCCCAGGGACATTCCTTCGGTGC
>JAZRYQ010000089.1:0-13315 GCA_045600805.1 Candidatus Alloscillospira sp.
TTCTCTTTTTCTTTTTCTTTAGCAAGACGAGCTTTTTCTTTCTCTTTCTCTATTCTCGCCTTTTCCTGTATTTGTGCAAGCTCTTTTGCTTTACGCTCTTTTTCAATCCGTTTTTCTTCTTCTTTTTTCGCCTTTTCCTCGGCTGCTAAGCGTTCCGCTTCCTCGCGCTTTATACGAAGCTCTTCCTCCTCGGCAAGCTTTCTCTGCCGTGCTTCTTCCTCCTGTATGCGGAGCTTTTCTGCGGCAGCTTCTTCCTCGGCGCGCTTTTTTTCTTCCGCTAATGCGCGTGCTGCACGCGCATCAAGCAGCGCCTGTCTGTCTTTCGGCATCTGTTCAAGCTCGGCAGTATAGCGGGCAAGTCTCTCTGCTTCCTCCTGCTCCAGACGCTCCTGTAATTTTTTCTGTCTTGCTTCTTCGGCAAGCCGCTCCTTTTCGGCTCTTTCAGCTTCTTTTTCCGCTTCTTTTTGCCGGCGCAGACGTTCTTTTTCTTCTTCGCGGGCTTTCTTCGCTTTTTCAAGCTTCTCTTTCTTTTCCCGCTCGAGCATTTCTTTTTCTTTTTCTTCAACAAGTCTCAGCCGCTCTTTTTCTTCCTCTTTCATAAGCTGAGCTTTTGTGATCTCTTCAATAAGCACCTTTCGTACTTCAACATCCGGTAAATCATAACTCTTTACGATTTCTTCAATGATCTCGCGTATATATTTCGGTTTAAGTTCCTTTTTCTTATATGCCTTTGATGTATCAATTATTCTGTCTTCCTTTGCATCAAGGTAATTTTTCAGAATGATATAATCAAACATTATGCTGTGCATAATATCTGTTGAAAAATCCTCCGTTATCTCGTTGCTCTGTTCGAATATGTCGATCTGGTATCCGACATCCTGATAGGCTAAAATGAAATTCCATAGTTTATGGCATGCTTTGAAATTCGGGTTTTTCGCGATCGCGTTCGTGCGTACGAGCGGCGGTTTGATTTTCCCGTATTTATCCATTTCTTTTGCAAAGTTCGTACTGCGATAATTGCCCAATATTCTGTGCAGACGCGCAATTCGTGAAAAAATGTTCTCGTTTTTCTTATCTGTTGAAAGCAGATCCTCTTCCTGCTGGATACGGATCTCGACATTGGCCGTGATATGCTCCTGATAACTGTGCGCATCGCTTTTCATTACAAGATGCGCTCCGTATTCATCATTCAATGCGGCAAAAATCGCCTCATAGCGCTTATCGACGAATTCCCATGCCATATCAAGCAGCGTATATACAAATCTGTTCTCGTATGTATTTATGCTGTCTTCCTTTGTCTTTTCCATCATCTTGTTCGGCCTTACGGAATTTTCCGTGACCTCATCAATCATGTTTCCGTGCTGTGCAAGATGACGGATGGAATCGGGCTCGACTTTTTTTACAAGTGCTATATTGGAGATGATCTCTTCTGTCATGATAAAGTTTCTGGGGTTGTTGATGATTTCCTGCATCGGTTTGATGACAGCTTCGACTTCCGTGACCCATCGCTCATCGACCATTTTTTCCACTCTGCGGTTTGAAAATTGTATGGTATTTCTGCCTGCTCGCATCACGCTCATGAAATACTCATAAAACTCCGTGCTTGCAAGCGTGGAAATTACCTTACTGCTGTATTTTTTATATATAGGATCTATCTTTTTGTAGCTTGCAGCCATTGCAGAGCCTCCCTTATTGAAAATCAAAAAACACAAATCATGACATCTTCTGCATACGGTTCAGATATTCCTTACATATCTGCATATTTGCCTTTCCGAATGTTTTGTCCAGATAAAGGACAAACTTATGAAGCTCATCTTTGATAAAGCCCATGTTAAGGGATTCAAATTTACGAAGGATTTTCTTTGCGACCATGAAGTCAATACCGTCGATCTCCGTGCCTCCGCAGGCAACATAGCACGGAACGAAGTCTTTGAGCTGCTTCATGATTCGGTTACCGAATGCTAAGCGGAAATGCTTGATAACATATGAGTCCATATCTTCAAGCTTTTTCAGATTTTCTTCTGACAGCGGATATTTTATCTTTGCTTCGTTAAACAACTCCGTGAGATGCTCAGCCGTTACATGAACAGGCTCCGTATCCGGCGCTGTAAATGCTGATGCTTTGCTGTCAAGGTCAATCGGTATTGCACGGTCGTAGACTTTATCGGCGACGGCAAATGTCGAGTCATCGTTGTTGATGGTGCCGATAAACCATGTATTGCTGTTGACGTGTACTTTACCGCCGGATATAAGGCACGGGTCGTTGTCCCATGTCGTTGTCGCAATATCGACAAGCCATTCCTCCGGTCTCGGCATTTCCAGAACGGACAGCATCTCCGCGAAATAATACTCAACACGCGCGATGTTCATTTCATCAAGCACGACGATATGAGGATCTTTAAAATAGTTTGCCTCATATACAGCACGCAGGAAGTCCGTTTCGTTGAACGTCTTTGTAAATTCGTTGTAATATCCGAAAAGCTCCGTTCTGTCACGCCATGCAGGCTGAACGGCGGCGATCGTTGAATCAAGCTGGAGATATTTGCCGAAGGAATAAGGAAGTGACGTTTTACCTGTACCGGAAATACCCTGCAGGATCATCATACGCGACGCACCCATCGAGGCGACGAAAAATCTCATGATGCTGATGTCATAATACAGTTTAAGGCGTGATGCAGCGAAATTACGCCAACGCTCGCAGAACTCTTCCAGCGTGATATCATTATCATAAACAGGGGGAACATAGGCGGTCTTGTAATAATTATCAACGGTCGTAAGTCTGAAGAAACGGCTTGTTTCTGCCGGCACCGGAGGATCCTCAAAGGTATTGCGTTTGCCGGTTGATACCGATGGATCGGTCTCTTCGTCTGTTTCGCTCTCACTGTTTTCTTCATCTTTTTTGATTCCCGCTGCGTCCGCCGCTTCGTTCTCGATTTCAAGGAGCTTGTCATTCGGCGTCATGCCCATTTCCGCAACCTTCATCGCAAGTATTTTATCTTTTTCGTAATTTAGCTTAAATACTTCACGATTTAATTTTGCGACCTCTTCCTTCATGCGGTCATATTCCTTTACGGGAATACGGAATCTGAACAGCTTTCGGCAAAGCTTTATCAGGAAAAAAAACGCACATACGATTACCGCGAGCAGGAGGAGATTGACAATTGCGACCAAGATCCAACTCGGCACATTAAAATCATCGGAATAGGCCTTGATTATTTTCATGCGCATCGGGAAATTCAACAGCGTGTTCAAAAACTCAAACAGCGATGAAAATATCCCGATAAATGCTTTAAAAATCAATCCCAGGTCCTGATAAATATATTTGAGAAAAGCATCCATAGAATCATCTCCAAAATCTAACCGTCTTTATTTGCGGATTGAGCCCGAAATTTTCGGGCTTCAATACATTAAAATCTGCAATTTTCATCACTTAGAAAGCAAATCCGCCTCGGTTTTTTCAGGCTCCGCGGCAGGCTGTATGTTCATCCCCGGAGCGTTTTGCTGTGCCGGCTGCTGATATTGCATCTGGGTCGCATCCGGTTGTGCCATAGGCTGATATTTGAGTCTCACTTTTTCCGCCTGATACGCAAACAAGGCGCGGAAGAAATTAATAAGCTCATAAATGAAGAAAAGCGCACACGGGAGAACGATAACAAGCAGGAATCCTTTAGAAGTCTGCAAAAAGTCGATTGCGCTGCCCATGCCTTTGATACGAGCAGCATATTTGCCGACGATTTCGGACTGATGTACCGTCATGGAGTCTTCGTAGGCGTTATTATCGCCCTTTGTCACGAAGCTCAGATAATTTCCGTTATCCTGTATCTCGATTATTCTATGGCTGTTCAGCACGCGCTCACCCTGAATAACAGTCCAGAAAGTGATCACATCTCCGATTTTAAGATCATTGTAATCCTTTACGACTTTATCAATGATCAGATCTCCCTTGCAGAAGAACGGTTCCATGGATTCCGTCTGGATCGCGAACGGTCGTATACCGAATATGCTCGGGACGCCGCTTCCGCTCTTCGATACAAAAGCCGTAAAGCTGCAAAAAATGCCGAAAATGATGATAAGAATCAAAATTACACTGATAATTATGTTTCCTATCTTTTTCTTTTTCGGCTGAGCATTCGCTGCCTCGACAGCGTTGTTATTATTCTTCATTTTATTTCCCCCTCATTATATTTAAAACAAAATGCACAAGTATTATTATTCCGTTTCTTCTATGGTCTCTCCGGCAAGCTCAAGGCTTACAATAAAGCTGCCCGCTGAAATATCGTTCCAGCAATCGACATCCTGGCCTTCGATCCAGATAAAAAGACGTATCTTTAACGGTGTTTCTTTTTTCAGTTTTACGATCATACTACTTCCGGCTATGCTTGTCTGCATTTCTGAAATATCCGCAATTCTATTCTGATTGTTGATCTCGTATTCGCTGTCCGTGTCATCTTCAAGAGCGCCATAAACAAGCGGTGTGTTTAAAAATCCTCCCATCGGGTACATAACATCATTTGAATTAATCGCCAAGCCTGCTTCAAGCTTTTCCTGTACAGCGTCAATATCCCACCGCGAAGCTTTTTGTATCAAAAGTTTTGATTGCGGTATATTTACAGGCTCATAATCAAAAGATGCATTTCCATTACTATTATATATGTTATTTTCTTCATTATCAAGCACATTTTTCGTTTTTGTTACTATTCCAATCGGTTTCGTAACGAAATATTGTCCATCTATATAGCTGCTTTTTACAAATCTGTAATCAACTATATAGTCAACATCATAATCATCTTCAAGAAGCTCGCTGTCATCTACCGCCAGCGGCTTATCATCATCGCTTCTCTTGTCAGCGTTCGGCTCATATATGAAAAATGAATCCGTTACATCGGCGTATTCTTCGTTTCCGTCATGATTGAGAAGAAAGCCGACGCGCATTGCCGTTTCCGCCGAGCGGCTCAAAAGGGCGACCGTACTGCCTTCGCCATCTGCGGTAAGCTCGTATGTTTGCAGGACATAGGAACCAAAAGCGCCCTGTTCCTGTTCCTCTTCATGAAGCTCATCCGTGTGAGGAATCGTCAGGCGAACGATACATCCGTTTTCTTCCTCCGTCATCATCCAGAAATCGGTATATACATAATATCCTCTGTTGCTTCGCTGCTGAAGCGCATCTCCCGTAAGCTCTACGGGATTTTCATCTGTCGAACCGTCAGCAAGCGTTGAAACATTTGCGAATGTTAAAGTATTATCAAGTATAAATTCCGACGGATCTTTCAGCTCACCGGTTATTCCGTTATAGGTCGGTATAAACCAGTTTAATCCGTCAACCGTTGAAACCGGTCTGAGCGGTACAAGATATGCAAAATCCTGACTCAGATCTATGTATTGTTTGAAGTCGAGCTCCTCGGTGTCCCGTGACAGGAGCAATGTTCGAGAGGAAAAGAGTTTCACCTGTATGCCGCCGATTTCGGGATGGGTTGAAATCGTTAACCACGCAAGAGATGCGCTCACAAGCAGAATAACGGCAAGTCCCATGCTTACTGCTGCCATTATCAGCTTCATTTTGTATTTCGGCATCACATATCTCCTTTCCGAATATATTCAGAAAGCGTAAAAACGCAGAGTTTTCAAATTTAATAATATCAATCGGGTCTGAGTTTGTTATGTAAATCACCCGATACAGCGTTAAACTGTATGTTTGCAAGAATCCTGCCTGCTGATATTGCATTGCTGCAATCGGGGTCCTGTCCTTCAATCCATATATAAAGCGTAACATGACGGGCATGCCCTGCTTTAAGTGGGAACATTTTCATGTCTTCATTCAAAAATTCGCCAGGTTTATAAAGCACAGTATCTCTTAATACCGGCGTGCTTTCGCTCCACGTTGAAACGGACTGCTGCAAAAGCACATTATCTCCGTGCAGCAGACCGTTTCCGTCGGCGCTCATGGTCTCAGTCAGTCCGGTGCCGCCATCGGCATTCGGCTCATAAAATATCATGGTCTTATCATCTGTAAAGCCCATGTCATCGACCGGGTCAACACGCATGGCCAGGCGCATAGCATATTGCGCACCGTTGCCTGCATCATAGTGTAGGACCTTCTCCTCGTCCCACACCGGTTCGCCCACCATAAACGTACCTGCTCCGAGCACACCGTCTTCCCGCTCAACAGGCGAGGCAAGCGCGACGGTGCAGTCAGACGCATTTGTGCGGATCCAAAAGTCACAGATGTACAGGTACCCGCTCTGGTCTTCTGCCGCCGCAAATTCAGAGAGCAAGGCGCCGTTCTCGTCGGTAATACGTGTCCACTTGTTTGTGTCTATGCGTCCGTCCTTTGCATATTGCGGGATATAGAACGCATCTTCCGACGGATTGTAAGTTACAGGCTGCAAAGTGATGTCCCTTGCAGCCTCGCCCATATCTATGATCGTACTCCAGTCATCAGCAGGTTTGCCTCCGTTATCGGAGGCAAGCTCGAGAGCGTTATCTGTAATCACAGTAAGGGCAAGATCGGTAACCATAAGAGTGGAAGAGATGCTCATCCATGCATAACTTGCCATCGTAAGCGCTATCATCGATATGATTGTCACTATCAAAAGGTAGAACGCTTTTCGACCATTCGCACTTCCGCGCATTCTCTCCCCTCCTTTCAGTCAAAAATTATGTTTGTGCGTTTGAACGATCCGGATCAGGTTGTGGGATTTTCACGCACGCCGTATTTGGTCGTGTCAGTCTCCTGCATTGCATTAGCTGCTGTGATGCCTGCATTTGTGAACTGGATGTTCATGGCAACGTCTGTTGCAATAAGTGCAAAGTCAGCGTTTGTCAGGTTTGCGCCGTCCATGTAAACATAAACCGTAACTTTCTGTGCGGTATTCGGTGTAAGATCGATCGTTGCTGCTGCAGGTGACGCTCCTTGTGTTACCATACCTGTGATCGGGTAATGGCCGGATGCATCTTTCTCACCGAGTGTTACGTTGTAAATGTTTGTGCCGTCGGAAATTTTGATTGTGACCTTGTCTGTGGTTATCCAGCTTCCGAGGCCGACTTCGCTGTCAGTATCACCGCGTGCAATACCTGTTGCTGCAAGTGAGATCGGTACAGTCGTTTTTCCTTGTTCCGGCTGAGCATTTGTGCGGAGCCAGAAGGTCATGCTGAAAGCATAGGGGCTTGTTCCGCTTGCAATGTCATAAGACGTTACGCCGTCAGCTGTTGTATCGGCTGTGAGGTCTGATTTTCCGTCGATTCTGCCGTCCTCGGCAAACAGCGGTGTTGCAAATGTGATCGCGCCGCTTGCTTCTGTTGCAAGTACAGGCTTGAGGAGCATGGATTTCATTGAACCGTTCGTTGCATTGAAGAAGCTGTCAAGGTCAACAAGGTTTCCCCAGTAGTAGTTGCGTTCCGCGTTCGTGTCAACGTCGGCCGCTGTTGCACCCGGGGCTATTGTACGTGCCGCTGCGTCTGCACCGTCTGCACCTGCTGCATAACCCTTGTCAAGCATGATTTCGAGGTTGTTGTTCGCTGTCATTTTGGTTGTTACGTTTGTGATTTCCGGTGCTGTTGAGATGGTGAACCACGCGAATGATGCGCTGGTCAGCATAAGTGTCGCAAGGATAAGGCTCATTGCTGTCGCCATCAGTTTTGCTTTTAGATGTTTCATTTTAATCTCCCTTTCCTGAGCTTTTGCTCATATCACTTGGTTTTACATATTTTTCATCCGTGCCTTTGCCGGCGGGCATATACACGTTCATGAACATTTTTATCGGCGTCTATTCGCCTTTTGCCAGTTGCTGTTCTGCGGCGTAGTCTGCATAATCGTCATATTCGGTGCGCCAAACGCCCGAGAAAATGGATTTCTTTGGCTTCTGGCCGTCATCGGTATCAAACTCCATGCTGTAAGCGGCATGTCCTCCGAAGATTGCATCGACGCATTCCGGATCATTTCCCTCAAGCCATATCACAACGGTGTATTTGTGTGTTTCCTGGGGAAGAACATTCTCGATGTATCCGTAAACCACAGCGTTTTCATTGGCAAACGGTGTCGTTCTGATTCCCCATTCGCCGCCTTTTTCATAGTACTGCTCCTGCTGATCGTAAGCCAGCTCGTAAAACGGCGGTTTTTCATCGTAGCCGAGCAGTCCTTCCGGATCACCGTCAGCCGAAGGCTTTGCGTACACGACCTGATGTCCGTCCTCAAAAAGCATGATCCATACCGCCTCATTCACGCCGAGAGAGCTGCTTCCGATATTCAGCGCATATCGGTATGACTGGGTTTTATCTCCGACATTTCTGATGTAAAACGTATAGGCGACATAGTTTTTTCCGTTATGCGAGCCATCCGTTTCATCAACTTTTTCTTCAACATCTTCAATTGTGATATTGTTTATATCCTTTGTTTTCTCGCTTCGCAATCTTGAGGTTTCGTTAGAAAACGCCTCATCCTCGCTCAGAACGAAACCGTTTTTCAACATCTCGGATGTAAGGTTTATCGTAAATGCTCCGGCGTGGTCTGTCATGTAGCTTGCTAAAAAGAGTACCGCAAGAAGGACTCCCGCTGCCGCAAGAAGCGTTCCGAATCCCAAATGTGTCGCAAGCCATCGGAGCTTCCATAGCAGCCATGGAATCAGGCCGCGCCTGTTCTCCTCAAGCGTGAGCCCCATTTCCCATGCGATCTGTTCAAATTCCTGCTTTTTTCGGATGCCCTTTTCTTTCAGGTCTTTGCGGAGACGTTTTCTCGCTGTTTTAACTCTTTTTTTCCACTGGCGCAGCTCTTTGCCGCCTTCTGCCGGCCTTGCCCCGACGTCATACGGGTCTTTAAACTCGCTTGGTATCTCACCGTTTTCTGCGGCTTTTTTTGCCGCTTCCCCTGCTTCGTCTATTTTATTTTTTTTGTTCAAGGCCAACAGCTTTCACCTTGCTTTCGTATGAACACTTAGAGCTATTCTTCCGCGATCTCCTCTTTGACTGTGTCCGCTTTCTGCGTCGGCATCGGTATTATCTCGCCCTCCTGCGCGGCGAGCTCATGCTCGACCAAATCGTTTTCCCGCATCGCTTCGCCAATGAAATTTCCCGCGGTATACCGTACCTTTAGCTTACTCATGACCGGCTGATATTTCTTTTTGACAATATCCTGCGCCATGAGCATGACTCCTGCGTCGGAAATCGCTTTCAGTGTTTCAAAATTGTTTTCATTATCAAGATTTTCCGTGGTTATTCTGAGCATCGTTGGGCAAAGCTCATCAACCTTTTTTTTGTTTATTACGTCCGTTTCAAGCTTTGAAAGGAGAACGCCGCATCCGATTTCACGGAGCTTTTTCACGTTTTCGACCATCGTCTGTGTGCGTCCTCTTATTGTTCTCTCTCCGAGGTCAATACACAGCCTGTTTGCCGCGACCTGTGTATCTGCGATGACCTGCTGTACATCCTTCCAGGCGCCTCTTCTGTTCAGCCAGCCGTAAGGAAGCTCCAGCGTCATGTATTCATTCTGTATGCCGCAGGCATCCAGTCTGTTGATCGTATCACACGCTTCAAGCAGCATGTACGTTCCCATATCCGGCCCTAACTTTTCGCGGCGTATCAGCGCTTCGACATCAGGGTAATCCATCCACTCTTTTTTATTGCGAAAGCGGATGAACGCTTCAAATGCTTCGGGACTGTCCTTTCTGAATCCCGTGATCGGACGGTACCATAGTTCAAACGGTCTGTTTGCTCTTCTTTTTATGAATGTTTCCGTGGTAGGGATCGCTCTTGTCTGGGCTATATGAGAATTGAAAACCCTTTTTATTTTTCCCTTTACGCTCGGGATCATATCGACTATATTCGGATCATATAGTGTTCCGGCGCCGGCTTTTATCTGTTCTATCGCGAACTCAAGCGGCTGCTCCGAACGTTTTTCGACCGATATGTGGTCAAGCGCATCAGCGACTGTTACGAGCCTTGCAAGGACGGAAATATTTTCGCCCTTTGTGTTTGCTGGGAAGCCCTGTCCGTCCCACTGTTCATGGTGACCTGCAAGCGCCTCTTCCACGAAGTTCAATTCAAGCGCTCTGTAACGGTTTTCTTTTTCAAGAAGCTGTCTTACGAGCTTTGCGCTGTCAGACGCGTGTTTTTTGAAAAGTGCTGTTTCCTCCGGGGAGAAAACCGCGTTATATGTATGATATTCTTCCGGTACAAGGACTTTTCCCAAATCGTGATAACGCCCGATGAGCATCATCAAATTGCTGTATTCATCCTTGAAGCGGACGACCGCCTTTGCGTTATATGCGTACAGCTCCTGCGAACAGGCCTGCAAAAACATTACCTTGAGGTATTCTCCGACGCGCTTTCCGTGCTCCTGCTGTTTAACGGGAAGAGAGTTAAACGCGTCTTCTATATTTGCAAACTCTCTTTTCAATTCCTCAGCCAATTACTTTTTCCCCCTCGCTCGGATGAATCTGACGATCGCGTAAACTATGATCGCGATCGCTATGATATATAAAACTATTAATGAGTAGAATATAGCGCTTGTTGCTGCATAGAGCTTCAGCCATCTGTCAAACAAAAATCCGCAAAGAATAAGATAAATGTAAGGTATTGCCAGCAGTAAAAGGCTTTTCAGAATAAGGTGTGTTATCTTTTTGCTATCTAAGAAAAATTTCGCGATTCGTTTGAATACCGTAGGTCTTTCTTCATTTTTTCTCTTTGCCTCAGTAGCCGTAACATTGATGTGTGTTCTTTTGTTTTCTTCTTTTGCTGCTGTTTCAACAGTAGTATTTGTATTGTTTTCGTTCATAATATCTTCCCCCCGAAAGAATTACAGTATTTATTTATCCGATTTCTTCCATATCCATATTCATGCTGACGATAATTCCGTTTCCGAAAATGTTGTTGTCTCTGATTTCGAATTCAGGCGCAATCAGCAATCCTCCGTGTGTGAATGTAAGTACTGCATTTATATCCTTATATTCAACAGTTATATCCCGGGACATCCCGTCGCTTCCGTTTTCGTTCTGCACATTTTCAATTGCAAAGCATGAATTTATATTTTTCTTGATGTACTGAATGCACTCTTTTAATGTTTTTCCGGTACCGAATTTCATGCACTTGGTTTCAAGTTCATAATACTGTTTTGCAAACTCAGGTACTATAAGTATTTTTTCTGCTCCCGGATGAATAAAGCTGTAAAATGTTTTATCACCCATTTTAAAACGCTTTTCAAGCTTATAATTAATTCCATATCGCTTGAATGTTGTTATCTTTGGCTGCATAACAGTATCGTATATGAAAATCATGTTTTTCCCTCCTGAAAATCAACCACAACATCGTTACCGAATATGTTGTTGTCTCTTATTGTAAAAATCTTTTGCAGTGTAATGCTTTGCTCGTTGATTTCAATCTCAATATCAATGTCTTTGTAGCGGGTTACAATCATTTTTGCCGTCATTCCGTCTGCATCAGTCGTATCTTCGATTCTGAATCCGGAAAAACATTTTTCGTTTATGATCTGCAAATAAATGCTGAGACCGTTACTTTCGGTCATCTTGTTTGTTATGTCTCTGATTATTTTGTTTGCTTCATTCCATTGTGCTCGGAAATACGGGACAACGATCAGTGTGTCAAGCCCTGCCGCTTTGTATGTATAATAGCGTTGCTCGCCCATGCGCGATATATTTTCCAACTTATAGTGTTTTCCATAGCGTACGATCGTTCTGTTTCTGTTGTCTACGACAATATCGTATATTTTTGTCATTTTCTCTCCCCTGTTCATTTTGTATTTATACGTTCTCGGCTGTATTTACATAACGTACATATTTTGATTATAACACAAAATAGTGTAAAACACAGTGTCAAATGAACTTCGGATGAACTGATTATAACATATAATTTAAATTTTGCAACAATTATTTACAAAAAAATTACTAAAAATCACGATATTTATTAATATTTGTTAATTTTGTCGAATTGATATGCTTGATTTAGCCGTTTTTTGAACAATTTGATATAATCTCTACCGCAGAATTGTTACACTTTTAATTATTTCTGCTTTATTGTTGTTATTTTATCTTTAAAAAGCCTTCTTTTCGGCCTATTTCTGCTTCAGAATATAATTATTTAAGATCACTTTGCGGGAGCTTTGTATTTATTTGTAACTTTTTGTGTTGCCGGAATGTTCTGTTATTAGGAAAAGAATAAAATAAAAGCCCGCATCTTCGATTATCTCGAAAATGCAGGCTAAGAATTATGCGATCAAGAATTATTTTTACTACGAAAATGCAGAAATGACAAAATCCCTATGGGTAAGAAATACGCACACCAAAACTCCAGCGCAGCAACGCCGGCTAAGCTTGTCTCTCCGTTGGACAGGGATGAAAAAACACCGGTCATGGGCATGATAAAGCAGCCCAAAAAGAAAATACCGTGTATCAGCAATAAGGCTTTCAGCCATTTGTCTGCTTTTGTTCTCACATGAACGGTCAACCCAAAGAAAAATGTTGAAAGCGCCATCATTCCGTATCCAAGCAAATCATAACTGAACATTAAATCGCCTTTTGAATAATTGAGTAACCGATCTGCCTGTTCGCTCAGGGTATCTATCCGCACAGTTGTTGTCTGCGCAAAATAAACCAGCAGAATCAAAACGGCATAGATCGCAGCAAATGTCATGCTCGCGGCGCAGCCATTTTATGGTCAGCGTCACTTTCCGTTAAAACCCCTGCTGACATCAGAACATACCCGATTGTAAGGAGCATACAAACAAAATAGCTTCCGAAATTGAACGGGATAAGCATACATACAGCGAAAAGGAAAACAGCAATAACAACTGTCATTGCCCCTGCTTTTGCAACTGAAGAATTCATTATATTGCCTCCAAATGAGGATTGCAAAAAAGAGCATTGTTTTCACAATGCTCTTTCATGGCGCCCACTGTAGGACTCGAACCTACGACCCTGCGGTTAACAGCCGCATGCTCTACCTATTGAGCTAAGTGGGCAATTTGTGTTGGCGTTTACCTATCTTCCCGGACCGTCACCAGTCAAGTATTGTCGGCACGAGTGAGCTTAACTTCCGTGTTCGGAATGGGAACGGGTGGACCCTCACCGTCATCAACACCAACTATCAAATTGTACTGAGAAAATGGTGACCCGTGGGGGAATCGAACCCCCGTTTCAGGCGTGAGAGGCCTACGTCTTAACCGCTTGACCAACGGGCCATTTCCACACGGTACCATTACCTGCACCTTAAAAACCGAACAAAGGAAAAGCAACAAAAGTTTGCACTATTCTACATAGGTCAAGCCCTCGGGTTATTAGTACCAGTCAGCTAAACACATTACTGTGCGTAC